>DATEMG010000061.1:0-13777 GCA_035275805.1 Blastocatellia bacterium | reverse complement strand
TAGCGAGCGTGGCTTAGCCTGAAGCCCGCTCGCTACCGCTCGCGGTACTGATCCAGTCAACCTTCCCGCACATGCTAATGCAATCCGCTCTAACGTTCGCTTCCGATGTTGTAGCTAACCCGAATGCGTTAATGTCGTTTGTTCCGATTAAAAAGGGGCGCTCAGACCGATGTCCGAGCGCCCCGATTTATTCTTCTTGCCAAGGGCGACGTTTAGAAGTCGAAGCGTGCGCCCAACTGTAGGGTCCGCGGACGGCCTACGGGCGGGCCGAAGCCCGGGCCGAAGAGTGAGACCGCCTGCATGAAATCCGTACTCGCCGATGCCGGACTCAGGCCGAGGCGCGAGGCGAGGGAGAGGTTTTCGCGGTTGAAGAGGTTGAAGAAGTCAACATAGCCGCGCACCTTGACTCTCTCTCCGAAGCTGAAGATCTTGCTCACGCGCAGATCGACGTTGAAGAAGCGCCCGCTGCGCTCTTCAAAACCCACGACAGCGCCCGCCGCGTCACGGGTGACGACGAAACCCGAGCGCTGGCTGTTGACCTGGAATTGGCTGCAGCCACGCGCGACCGCCCCTGCGGGCGCCCCCAATCCGCGTACGACCGACTCGAAGACGGCCTGCGGATCTGAACCTGCACAGATACGATCAACTGTGTTCAGCCCGTCCCCGTCGAGGTCCGCTCCGGCGTTGAGCGAGTAGGGCCGCGACGAGGCGAATTGCACGATCGGCGAAAGCTGTATGCCGCCGGACAGATTGAAGACGCCGCTCAACACGATGCGATGGCGCTCGTCAATGCGCGTCGGCCCATACTCTTCCGGATTAAACTGATTATCCGGTGTGATGGCGATGCCGTTGCCGCTGTACGAGGCCACCGGTTGGCCGCCCCACGCGCGCGAGTTGGCCAGCACGTAACTTACCGAGAAGGTCGCCTGGCTGAGCCGTCCACGCAGTTGAGTCGTCCAACTGTCGAAGAGAGACCGGTTGGTAGTGCCGATCATGTTGATCTGGTTGATGCGGGCGTTCGGCCCAACGATCGGGAACCCGGCGTCAACGAAAGCGCGGTCTAACAACCGGGTGCTCACGCCGCGCGGGCACAACGCCGGAGTCGGCGTCGCGCCCGGGAAAGCGGTATTACACAGGCTCCCGATCTGCGGATTGATGTTCTGTACGCGCGACTCGTTTAACCCGAGAGTGTGGACGTAATCGCTTGACAGCACGAAGCCCGAGCCGAGCGACTTCTGGAAACCGATCGAGAACTTTTGGATGTATGGCTCGCTCGCGTCGGGATCGTTGATGCGCCCGAACCCGCCGAAAGCCAGTTCGCTGAACGAGAAACCTGCCGGCGGCAGCGGCAAAGGATCGACGCCGAAGCGGAAGGTCGATAATTGTCCGACCCCCACGCTGTTGTTGACCAGCGTCAACGCCGTCTGGAAAAGCTCCGGGTTGGATTGCGTCAATGAGAAGAGCGTCAGGTTCTGGAAGAGTTGATCGTAGAAGATGCCGTAACCGCCGCGGATCACCATGCGGCCATCGCCCTTCGGGTCATAGGCGAAGCCGAAGCGCGGCTGGAACTCTGTCCAGCTAGGCGTTGTACGGCTCAGCTTTTCCGGGTCGGAGGTGATCGACCGCGCCAGCGGGTGATTGAGCTGCTGAAGCAGCAGGATCGTGCGGTTGTTGCTCTGATCAACCAGGTTACCGATATTGGCATCCCATCGCAGCCCAAGATTGAGCGTTAAGCGAGAGGAGACCTTCCAGTCGTCCTGAATATAGAGCGCCAACTGGTTGACCTTCTGGTCGTGGTTGCCGATGCCGTCGGAGAAGGTGATCTGCGACACCGCGCCGGGTGTTTGGAATCCTTGCGGATAAAGGCCGTTGGTGTTGTTCGCTATCGTCAGAGGCGAGTCGAAGAAGTTCACCTGATGCCCTCTCACGCCGAAGAAGAAGAACCCGCCCAGATCGGTATTGATATAGTTGATACCGGTCTTAACGTTGTGGGCGCCACTGACCCAGGAGAAGTCGTCGCGCAGTTGATACTTGCGTATGAGCGTCGCCTGCGGGACGTTGGGGTTCTGACCGATCTGGACCCCGCCCGGAAAAGTGATGTTGGGCAGGTCAGTCACGCTGAGGATCTCGTTCTTGAAATCCTGGAAGTGGAAAGCGAACTGGTTCAGCTTCGTCCCGCCCAGAGTCGAAGTCAGGTTGAAGACGAAGCTGTGCAGCTTATTGTCGCTGGTGTTGCCGCCCGAAAGGTCGGTATTCGCGGGCACGGCTATCTGATCGTTGGGCGCCGTATTCTTCTGGAAGGAGTAGCGGTAGAAAATCGAGTTGTTGTCGGTCAGCCTATGATCGACTTTGACCGTCGCCAGCCAATCGTCGTAAGGCGTCGAGATTTGAGGGACGAACTGATTGCCCGGGATCGCCTGCAATTGAGCGACCAGGCTGGGACGCACCGCGTTGTTCTGCCGATCGCGGAAGCGTTCCAGCGCGCCGAAGTAGAAGAGTTTGTCTTTGATGATCGGGCCGCTGACCGAACCGCCGAATTCCTGCCGGCTGAGATCGGGCTTCCTGGCCTCGGCCACGCCGGATCCGGGCGGCTTCTCGAAGAAACTCCTGGAGCGCAGCGCCTCATCCTGGAAATTTCCGAAGAGCGAGCCGTGCAGCGCATTGCCGCCCGACTTGGTAATGACGTTGACCACGCCGCCGACGGCGCGTCCGCTCTCTGCGGTCCAGCGATGCTGCAAGACCTGGAACTCCTGGACGGATTCGTAGGCGAAGTTCTGCAACAGCGAGCCAACCACGTTGTCCTTGTTGTCACCGCCATCGACGTTGACGTCTAACTGGCGCCCGTCGCCGCCGTTCATGGCGAAGTTGCCTATGCGCGTCTTGGTAGGATCGAAGTTACCGACCGGGCGCGCTTCGGGCATGATCACCGAGAGCGAGGCGAAGGTGCGATTGATGAGCGGCAGGTTTTGGACTTCGCCCGGTGTCACCACGCCGCCGATGTCCGACTTGGTCGTCTCGATCGCCGCCACGTCCGTGGTGACGTTGACGGTCTCGGTCACCGCGCCCGCCTTGAGGTCGAAGTTGCGGGTTTCCCTGGCGCCTACCAGCACCTGCGCATCTTTGAGTACGGCTCTGCTGAAGCCTCTGGCCTCGACCGTGATCTCGTAAACGCCCGGAGGCAACTGTGGGATTGTGTAATCGCCGTCCGAGTTCGTCGTGACAGCGCGGGTCAGCCCCGTGCTTGTGTTGCGCGCCGTCACGGTCGCGCCCGGAACGACGGAGCCGCTCGGATCGACCACACGGCCCGTGATGTCGCCGGTTGCGACCTGGGCCGCCGCGTAGCCGAGCGACAAGCTACTAAGAATCAGAACAGAAGCGCATATGCGGATGAACGCTTTCCTGTAACGAGTCATACTTCTTTACCCTCCTGAGATTGATCGTTGATGGAATCCGAGTGAAACGTGGACAGGAGACCGCCTTCTCGGATTGCGGTCGAATTCAATCCCATCAAATACCAGCCCGATTATGGTTGTCGCCACACTCCAACCCTGCGCCTATCCGGCGCCCCAGAGATCACGGTATGAAAAAAACTTATAAGGAGATAACCCGCACTTTAGGTTGGATGATTAGGCCTGTCAATGGGGCAATTCTTTCAACGCCTGCGGAGCCCCCCCCTGTTTGCCGCCCCCCGCCCCGCCACATATAATCAACCGTTTCAGGACAAGAACCGAAAATCCGCGAAAGTCAACCGGGAGGTCGAGCTATGAACTTTAAACTCGTTTCTGATTACAAACCTCAAGGCGATCAACCCGAAGCGATCGACGCGCTTGTGCGCGGCCTCGAAGAGGACGAGAAGCATCAAGTGTTGTTGGGAATCACCGGCAGTGGAAAGACCTACAGCGTCGCCCAGGTCATCGCGCGCGTCAATCGTCCCACGTTAGTGATGGCGCATAATAAGACGCTCGCGGCGCAGCTCTACCAGGAATTCAAATCATTCTTCCCCGAAAACGCGGTTGAATACTTCGTCAGTTATTACGACTACTACCAGCCGGAAGCCTACATCGCCGCTACCGACACCTACATCGAAAAAGAGGCGACGATCAACGACGAGATCGACCGGCTGCGGCTGTCGGCCACGCGGTCGGTGTTCGAACGGCGCGACGTGATTATCGTCGCCTCGGTCTCGGCCATCTACGGCATCGGCGACCCCGGCGCCTATTTCGGAATGCTGCTTTTTCTCGAACCGGGGCAGCGCGTCAAGCGCGATGAGATCATCAAAAAGCTGGTCGAACTTCTCTACGAACGCAACGACATCGAATTCCGTCGCGGGACCTTCCGCGTGCGCGGCGACATAATCGAAATCTACCCGAGTTACCAGGATCAGGCCTACCGCGTCGAGCTTTGGGGCGACGAGATCGATTCGATCTCGACTATTGATCCGCTGCTTGGCGAGGTGATCAGGAAGCACGATTCGCGCATCCCCATCTACCCGAAGACGCACTACGTCACCACGCGCGGCACGGTCAAACGCGCCGTCAAAACGATAAAAGAGGAGCTGCAATGGTGGGAGCCGCAGTTGATCGAGCAGAATAAACTGGTCGAGTCGCAGCGATTGCATCAACGCGTCATGTACGACCTGGAGATGTTCAACGAACTCGGCTACTGTCGCGGCGTCGAAAACTATTCGCGCCACCTGACCGGGCGAAATCCGGGCGAGCCCCCGCCGACGTTGTACGATTACCTGCCCGAAGACACTTTGGTGGTGATTGACGAGAGCCACCAATCAGTCCCGCAGATTCGCGGGATGTACAAAGGCGACCGTTCGCGCAAACAGAACCTCGTAGACTTCGGTTTCCGCCTTCCCTCGGCGCTCGACAACCGCCCCCTCAAGTTCGAAGAGTGGGAGAAGCGTGTCGGACAGGTGATCTATGTCTCGGCGACTCCGGGGCCATATGAGTTGACGAAATCCAGCGGCGTGGTGATCGAGCAGATCATCCGCCCGACGGGATTGCTCGACCCTGAAGTCGAAGTCCGCCCCGTGCGCGGCCAGATCGATGATCTGCTGCACGAAGTCCGCGAACGCGTCGCCTGGGGCGAACGCACGCTGGTCACGACGCTGACCAAGAAGATGGCCGAAGATTTGACCGATTATTACAGCGACCTCGGCGTCCGCGTGCGCTACCTGCACTCCGAGATCGAAACGCTCGAACGCATCAAGATTCTGCGCGACCTGCGCAAAGGCGAGTTCGACGTTCTGGTCGGTATCAACCTGCTGCGCGAAGGGCTGGACCTGCCCGAAGTTTCACTGGTGGCGATCCTCGACGCCGACAAAGAAGGCTTCCTGCGCAGCGAATCGTCGCTGATTCAGACGATTGGCCGCGCCGCCCGCAACGCCCGAGGCAAAGCGATGCTATACGCCGACACGATGACCGATTCAATGCGCCGCGCGATCAACGAGACCAACCGCCGCCGCGCCAAACAGACGTCGTTCAACGAAGAGAACGGCATCACCCCGCAATCTATCATCAAGCCGATCGAGGCCACGCTGGTCACGGCTTACGAGGCCGATTACTTCAAAGTGCCCGTCAACCTGGAAGACTTTGAAGAATATAGCGCCGAGAAACTGGCCGAGACAATCGCGCGACTCGACCAGGAAATGCGCGACGCGGCGCGGAAGTTCGAATTCGAACGCGCGGCGGAGTTGCGAGACAAGATCAAGTATTTGAGAGAGCGGGAGCTTGAGGTAGCATAGGTTTTCTGATGACTGTGCAAATTAAAACTGAATACAATCAGCTACTTACTATGAATCCCGCGCATAAATCAGGAGACGCCTGGGTACGCGTCGCTTCCAGCGCGCAGGCGTGGCAAGATGCGCATTGAAAAGCAGTGGAGCGACTCGCCGAGACTGCACGCTGGAAGCGATGCGTACCCAGGGCGCGTTTCCCCATTTCTTCACAGGCTTCATTTCAAATGGTTGATTGTATTCAGCTTTAATTTGCGCACTCTTCGATAAACTGTATAACGTGTATCATTCAACAATCTCCGCGAACTATGGATCCCCAATATTCACAATATCGCGACGTCACTGTCGGCGCGCTCCTCACGCGACTGGCCGAAGCATTTCCCGACAATGAAGCCCTCGTCTATTCAGACCGCGGCCTGCGATGGACTTTCGCCGAACTCGAATCGGAGGCCCGCCTTGTCGCGCGCGGCCTGATGGCCTGCGGCGTCGAACGCGGCGAGCGTGTGGCTTTGTGGGCTACGAACGTTCCCGAATGGGTGACCCTGCAATTTGCGCTGGCCAAGATCGGCGCGATCCTGGTGACGGTCAACACTTCCCTGCGCGGCGCCGAAATCGATTATCTGCTGCGTCAGAGCGAGTCGGCCACGGTTATCACGATTCGCGGGTTCAAGGACGTCGATTACGTCGGCGCGCTGCGCGAGATCGGCGCCGTCGGAGACGCGAAGTTGCCGACCTTGAAGCGCGCGATCTTCATCGGTCGCGGCGAAGACGATGAATGTCCTGAAGGCTTGACGCCGTATGAGAAGCTTCGCGAGATGGCGGCGAACGTCACGGAGGAGCAATTAGACCTGCGCGAACGCGAGGTCGGGGTGGACGACGTGATCAACATGCAATACACGTCGGGCACGACTGGATTCCCGAAAGGCGTGATGTTGTCGAGCCGCAACATTGTCAACAACGGCTACTGGCTCGGGCGCGGGCTGGGCTATTCGCCGCAGGATCGGCTGTGCCTCTGCGTGCCGTTGTTCCATTGCTTCGGCTGCGTCATCGGCGTGTTGGGGACGTATACGCACGGCGCCTGTCTATGCGCGATAGAGTCTTTCGACGCGCGAAAAGTCCTGGAGACGGTCGAGCGCGAACGCTGCACGTCGCTTTACGGCGTTCCGACGATGTTCCTGGCAGAGATGGAAGACAGCGAGTTCAATCGCTTCGATCTCTCGTCGCTGCGCACGGGCGTGATGGCCGGCGCGCTCTGTCCCGAGGCTTTGATGCGGCGCGCGATTAATGAAATGAACCTGCGCGAGATCACGATCATTTACGGACTGACCGAAGCCTCGCCCGGCATTACGCAAACCCGGCGCGACGACACGATCGAACACCGCACTCAGACCGTCGGCGTGGTCTTGCCCGAGATGGAAGTAAGGATCGTCGATCCGGCGACCCGCCAGGCTCTAGGTCCGAACCAGTCCGGGGAGTTGATCGTGCGCGGCTATAACGTGATGAAGGGTTATTACAACAACCCCGAAGCCACTCGCGCGGCGATTGACAACGAGGGCTGGCTGCGCACCGGCGACCAGGCTGCGATGGACGAGGATGGTTACGCGCGCATCACCGGCCGCATCAAAGACATCATCATTCGCGGCGGCGAAAACATCTCGCCCAAGGAGATCGAAGACCTGTTGCGACATCACCCGGCCGTTTCGGACGTCTACGTCTACGCCGTGAAGAGCGAATTTTTCGGCGAAGAGGTCGGGGCCTCTGTCAGGCTGAAACCCGGCGAGGCGGCCACCCAAGATGAGCTGAGAGAGTTCTGCCAGGGCAAGATAGCGCGGTTCAAGATTCCGAAATACATCCGCTTCGTCGGCGAATTCCCGATGACGGCCTCCGGCAAGATTCAAAAATTCAAGCTGCGCGAGTCGCACGAAAAAGAGATGGAAGCGGGCCAGTGAAATCAAGGGCGGACCAGACTGAAAAATTTAGACAGGATGAACAAGATTTTTCAGGATGAAAATGAAGTGGTGGAAGATAAATCCTTTCCGTCTATCCTGATCAATCCTGTAAATCCTGTCCACTCCCCCTACTTCACGAAGCCTGGTTTAAATGCTATACAAGGCTCCGAGGCTCGCGTAACGGTTGCGATGAGCCGAATGAAGGGGGGGAGATGAAAGATTTTTTCCAATTTGTATCGGGCCGGGATTTCAGCGCTGAGGGAGGCGGATTGAATGAGACGGCCTTATCCGACGGCGAATTGCTCGACGCCTATTCGCAAGCGGTTATCGGCGCCGCTGAGAAGGTTAGCCCTTCAGTGGTCAACATCGAGGTTTCAACCGGCGACCGGCGTCGCGGTGGCAGCGGTTCCGGATTCGTCTTCACGCCTGACGGTTTTCTGTTGACCAACAGCCACGTCGTCCACGGCGCGTCGAAGATCGAGGTAACGCTGCTCGACGGCCGCCGGGGCGAGGCGCAATTGATCGGCGACGATCCCGAAACCGATCTGGCCGTGATTCGGATCAATGCGCCGAACCTGATGTCCGTCGCCTTCGGCGATTCGAATAAGATTCGCGTCGGACAGCTCGCGATCGCCATCGGAAATCCATACGGATTTCAGTATTCGGTGACCGCGGGCGTGGTCAGCGCGCTGGGACGCAGCATTCGTTCGGGGACGGGCCGGTTGATTGACAACGTCATTCAGACCGACGCCGCGTTGAACCCCGGGAACTCCGGCGGTCCGTTAGTCAATTCGCGCGGCGAGGTGATCGGCGTTAACACGGCGGTCATCCTGCCCGCGCAGGGAATCTGCCTCGCCACCGCCATCAACACGGCGAAATTCGTCGCGGGCCAATTGATCAAAGAAGGCCGCGTGCGCCGCAGCTACATCGGCGTGGCGGGACAGGCAGTGCAGCTTCACCGCAGGCTCGTGCGATACCACAACCTCGCGGTTGAAACAGGAATCCTTGTGGTTTCGACCGAACCCGGCGGCCCGTCGTCGAAAGCCGGCGTGCAGGAGGGCGACGTGATCGTCGGTTATGACGACCTGCCCATTGCGAGCATTGACGATCTGCATCGCCTGTTGACGGATCAAAAGGTCGGAGTGAAATCGAACCTGACCGTCATCCGGCGAAACGAAAAATTGGCGCTGAGCATAACGCCCGAAGATTTGCGAATGCGTGATGAACGCGAGCGCAATTAACAACCCGACTTGACAGAAAGATAGGGAGTGGGGAGCGGGGAGCGGGGAATGGGGAATAGGGAATGGGGGAAAGGCGCGCTTTCTTTGCCCCACTCCCCATTCCCCACTCCCCACTCCCTATCTTTCCTTCTGACATTTTATGACCAACCAGGCGCCCACGCGCGATCAGTTCAAATACTGGAAAACCGTCGAAGTCCGATGGGGTGACATGGACTCGCAGGGCCACGTCAACAACGCCGTCTATTTCACCTACCTCGAATCGGCGCGCGTCGAGTTGATCAGGAAGACCGGTTTTAAAGGCAAGCAAGCCGGCGACGCTGAAGGTCCCGCGCTGGTATCGGCCTCATGTGATTTTAAACGGCAGGTCGTCTACCCGGCGACGCTCGACGTCGGCGTAAGAGTCGAAAGAATCGGGCGCCGCAGTTTCGAGACGAGCTACGGAATATTCGTTCACGACACGGATCAGTTTGTCGCCTCGGCGCGCAGTGTGAACGCGTGGGTAGATTACGCCGCCGAAGCGGCGGTCGAGCTTCCGAGTTGGTTCCGCGCGGCGCTCGCCGAGTATCAATAAGGCTCAGGATAGTTCAGCTAATTCAGCCCAGCGATTCAAGTCACTATCGAGCTGCGCATTCAGCGATTGAAGCTCTTCGTATAGCTGTTGCACGAGCACATGATCGCTCGAATTTGCGTCCAGTTCTCTTTCGACCTCCGCCTTACGCGCTTCGGCCGCGTGAATGCGCGGTTCCAACTCTTCCAACTCGCGTCTTTCTTTGAACGACAATTTGCGCCTGGCCGTCGAATCCTGCGCGGACGTGTTTGCTTCACGGCGTTCTGGCGCGGCTTTCGTGGCAATTTCGGTCAATACTCTTTCGGCCTTTTCGCGGTCGCGAATCTCGATGAAGGCCGAGTAATCGCCGGGATATTCTCGAATCCGGCCCCCCCCTTCAAAGACGCCTTCAAACCTGAAGATGTAATCAACCGTGCGGTCGAGGAAGTAGCGATCGTGGCTGACGACCACCAGGCAGCCGGGGAAAGTCTCCAGGTAGTCTTCGAGCGCGGAAAGCGTAGCGATGTCCAGGTCGTTCGTGATTTCGTCGAGCAGCAGAAGGTTCGGCGCGCCCATCAGGATTCTGAGCAGATAGAGCCTGCGGCGTTCGCCGCCCGACAGCGTGGCGATCGGTTGATACTGCATCGCTGGCGGAAAGAGGAACCGGTCGAGCATCTGGCTGGCGGTGATCCAGGCGCCGTCCACTGTCCGGATGCGCTCGGCCACGTCCTTGATGTAATCGATCAGTCGCTGCGATTCGTCGAATTCGCGGTTCTCCTGATCGTAATACCCGATGACCAGGGTCTTGCCGGCCTCGATCTCGCCCGCGTCAGGCTCGATCCGCCGCGCGATGATTTCGAGCAGCGTGGTTTTGCCGGCGCCGTTCGGGCCAATTACGCCTATGCGGTCGCCGCGCTTAAATTGATAGTTGAAGTCACTGATGATCGCGCGTCCGTCGTAAGATTTGCCGACGCCGCGCAGGCCCAGTATCTTCCCTCCCAGTCGCGAAGATTCGAACGCGATGTCGAGAGACCTAAGGCCTGCGATCTCGCTTGCGGCCTGGCGCGATTGTTGGATCAATTCGTTCGCGCGATCAACGCGGGCTTTGGCTTTCGTCGTGCGCGCTTTCGGGCCGCGCCGCAACCATTCGAGTTCGCGCCGCGCCATCTGTTTCAGCCTCTGCGCCTCGACGGCCTGACGCTCTTCCTGTTCCTCTTTCTTTTCGAGGTAGTAGCTGTAATTGCCGGCGAAGGTTTGTACCCGACCGCGATCAATTTCGAGCATGCGGTTGGTGACACGGTCCAGAAAATACCGATCGTGAGTGACCAGCAGCAGCGCCCCTTTGAATTCGGCCAAATACCTTTCCAGCCACTCGACTGTTTCGGCGTCCAGGTGGTTGGTCGGCTCGTCCAGCATCAGCAGGTCGGGTTCGATGATCAGGCTGTGCGCCAGCGCTACGCGTTTGCGCTGGCCGCCAGACAGCGCGCCCATGCGCGCGCGCAGATCGGAGACGCCGAGCCGGGCCAGGATGTTTTTCGCTTCGGTTTCGAGCCGCCACGCGCCTGAAGTCTCAAGCCGCCGGGTAAGATCGGCGACGCGGTTCATCAGCTTTTCGTCCGAGCCTCCCTGTTCGGCAAACCTGGCGCAAACTTCTTCGTATTCACGCACAAGCTCCAGTTTCTGCCGCAGCGCTTCGTTGCCGCCTGTGAAGACGGATTCGATGACCGTTTGATCGGGATCGTAAGAAGGGTTTTGTGAAAGATAGGCGACGATCTTCTCGTTCGAAACGACCACGCGCCCCGTGTCCGCTCGCTCTTCTCCGGCGATTATGCGCAATAGCGTCGATTTGCCGCTGCCGTTCGCGCCGATCACGCCGATCTTGTCCGACTCGTCCAGGCCGAAAGTGATGGATTCGAACAGCGGCTTGATGCCGTAAGTTTTGCTGACGTTTTCGAGCGAGAGGATGTTCATATTAACGCCCGCTCCAACAAGGCTTCCTCTTCTCTAAAAACGCCCCGATGCCCTCCTGCGCGTCATCCGCCATCATGTTCAGGCTCATGACCTCCTTGGCGTAGTCGTAAGCCTTGTCCTGATCGAGATCGATCTGCGCGTAGAAAGCCTGTTTGCCGATGCCGACGACTAGAGGACTCGCTTCGATGATCCGTTGGGCCAGGACCAGAGTCTCGTCGCGCAGCTGGGCGGCGGGGACGACGTGGTTGATCAGCCCCCATTCGGCGGCTGTGCGCGCGTCAATCGGCGTTCCGGTCATCAACATTTCGAGGGCGCGTTTGCGTCCGATCGCCCGCGTCAAAGCGACCATCGGCGTGCTGCAGAACAAACCGATGCGGACTCCCGGGGTGGCGAATTTGGCCTCTTCGGCTGCTACAGCCAGGTCGCAGGCCGCGACCAGTTGGCACCCGGCGGCGGTCGCCATTCCCTGAACTTCGGCGATGACCGGCTGCGGGACGCTTTGGACCGCGTTCATCATCTCGACACAGGCGTCGAATATCCTGCGGTAATCGCTGACCGAACGCCCGCGCATCTCCGTCAGGTCGTGGCCCGAAGAAAAGACGCTCCCGGCGGCGGAGAGAATGACCGCGCGCGTCTCGTCCGATCCGCCGATCTCCCGCAAACAGGCCGTCAATTCACGCATCAACGCCAGCGAGAGCGCGTTGCGCCGGTCGGGGCGATTGAGCGTGACGCGGGCTACGGGCGCGCCCATTTCGACAATCAGGTTCTCATAATTTGTGGACATCTCTTGCCTCGTCAGGAAGAAGGTAGGATTGACAGGATTTTTTCAGGATTTAACACATTTGCAAAATCCTGAAAAAATACTGTCAATCCTGTCTACTTTCATTTGAAATCATTACCAAACAATTCCAGCATATCACCCAACGCTCCATTGCGTAACATAAACTATCGAATCGAACCTGAGAACATTCCTTCGGAGGACAAGCGAAATGAAGAGGACTTCCCTGCTCACGTTCAGCCGCGTCACGTTGGCGCTCCTGTCGGCGCTCGCCATAACTCTCACTGTAAAATATGAAAAGACCGCCGCCGGCCCTCAAACGGGCGACGGCAAGCTGCGCATCATCGCTTTCGGCGCGCATCCCGACGATTGCGAACTTTCGGTCGGCGGGACCGGGGCGATGTGGGCCGCGAAGGGTCATCACGTCAAATTCGTCTCGGTCACCAACGGCGACATCGGCCATTGGCGCGAGGCCGGCGGGCCGCTCGCAACGCGCCGTAAAAAAGAGGTCGAAGAGGCTTCAAAAATCCTGGGAACGACGGTCGAGGTCATGGACAATCACGACGGCGAGTTGACACCGACACTAGAAAACCGTCGCGCGATCATTCGATTGATCCGCAATTGGAAGGCCGACATCGTCCTCAGCCCGCGCCCGAACGATTACCACCCCGACCATCGCTACACGGGCATCCTGGTGCAAGACGCGGCTTACATGGTCACCGTGCCGTTCATCTGCCCCGAAACGCCGCCGATGAAAAGCAACCCGGTCTTCATGTACTACACCGACCGGTTTATGAAGCCCAATCCGTCCCAGCCCGACGTCGCCGTCTCGATTGACGCGGTGATGGACAAGAAGCTGGACGCGCTGGCCGTGATGGAGTCCCAGTTCCTGGAAGGCGGCGCGAACGGCCATGAAGGATTGATGCCAAAAAACGCCGAAGAGCGAGCCAAACGCGTCAAGGATGTCCGCGACGGCCACGCCAGGCGCAACATCGGCATAGCGGATCGTTTCAGAAGCGTTTTGAAGGAATGGTACGGAGACGAGGCTGCGGCGAAGGTGAAACACGCCGAGGCGTTCGAGATTTGCGAATACGGGCGGCGGCCTGAAAAGGCCGAGTTGAAACGGCTCTTCCCGTTTTTTCAATGAGCGACCATATCAAATCCATAGGAACCTCCATGTCAAACTGCGACACCTCGAAATAATGAAGGCGCGCAACGCGGTAACTAATGCTCTGCTAACTAATACTACAACGAGAAATCAGCGATGTACCGTTAGCAAATCGCGAAATCGGGAAGAACGCGCATAATGGGAAATTGATCTCTTCGATCATTTCGTGATTCACTGACGGTACATTTCTCGTTGGAGTACTAAGTTATCAAACACTATTGAGACGACGAATCAGTACCGCGAGCGGTAGCGAGCGTGGCTTTGGCCAACGGCCGCTCGCTACCGCTCGCGGTACTGATCCAGTCGATGCCTTACAAAACAACTTAGTTAGCAATGCACTAGTACAGTGTTAACTATGTTTTTGAGTATTTGAACTCCTG
>DATEMG010000060.1:0-13594 GCA_035275805.1 Blastocatellia bacterium | reverse complement strand
GCTTTAGCCGGCAGAGCTGAGGCTCCAAGCCCTGCCGGCTAAAGCCGGGACTCTAAACGCTCTCTCCCAACGTTTGTAGTTAAACTGGGTATCGCCAGAAAAAAAACGCTAAACACAAGAGAACTTAGTTTACAGACTAGTTACCTCCACTCGCCCTGAATCACAAAACCGGCCCAGTAATAAGGCGCCGACCATCGCTTTTGTTTTGACATTTCGATCTGCGCCGCGCGCAAGGCCGCGGCCGGGCGCAGATTTTCTTTTAACATCCCGCGATAGAAATACTGCATCAGCTGCGCCGTCGCCTGATCATCCACCTGCCACAGGCTAGCCATGACGCGCTGCGCCCCGGCGTACATAAACCCGCGAGTCAATCCGATCAGGCCCTCGCCTTTGATCTCTTGGCCGAGGGCGGTCTGGCAGGCGCTCAGGACCACGAGGTCGGCGGGCAATTGCAGGTTGAAGATTTCGTCCATTCGCAGGAACCCGTCCTGTGTTTTGCCGTTTGCGTCAACAAGCGACAAAACCAGACCGGAAAGTTCAGGGTGCTCGCTGTTGAGCAGGCCATGGGTGGCAAAGTGAATGATGCGATAACCACTTAGTTGGCCGCTTGTCGCCGCTTTCCGATTGGCTTGAAAGTCGGTGACTTTAAACAAGGAGCTTTTAGGAATAAGTTCGGCGATGTTATCGGCCTCTTCGCGGGAGAAGGGAAGTCGTGAAAAGCCCCCGCGGTTGAAGCTTCTCGTCGCGCGCCTCAGCGCCGAGTTCGTCGTTGATGAGACGGGCGGCGGAGATTCACCCGTAGATTGGACGTTCACGGCGAGATTGTCGTTCGATTTATTTTTCTTCGCGGACGCCAGCACACGCGGGTCATTCGGCTCGAAAACAGGGTCGGCGATGACCGCCAGAGTCTTTGCCGCGGGTTGTCGTCCCACTGTCTCCCGCCTGAGCGCGGCGAGCGTCGACGCCGACGGCAGATTTACGATCTCGTGATCGGCAATAAGAAGGACGGGGCGACTCACGCGAGGGGCGACTGGGCGCGATTTTCCATTTCTCCCTGTCGCCCCGTCGCCCCGTCGCCCAGTCCTCTCCATCTCTCCATCTCTCCGTTCCTCCGGCTCCGGCAACGGCAAAGCGGCAAGCGGCACGTATTCCAGCGCGCCCGATGCGACGACGGCCAACCGCTTGTCTTTCCACTCATGGCGCAATTGCGCGGAGATTGGGCCGAACAGCATCCGGCTGAGTGTCGCGGTTTCGGCTTGGAGTTTGGCGTCGGCTTCGGCGGTTCGCTTCAATTGCTCCGCTTCGGTCAGGTCTTTCTTCGGTTGGCGCGCGGTCAGCATCTCATAGATTTTGCGCGCTGATTTTTCGATCTGGGCGCGGGGCGGGAGCGCATAGCTAATCATTGCGTCCGGTGTGATAGCCCATAACCAACTCCGCTCGTCGCCGAGCGCGAATTCGAGCAATACGGTGCTACTATCCAGGTACTCTGTCTGAATCTCGGCGGCGGTAACTGGTTGCGGCTGCGTCAGCGCCGCGAAGCGCGGGCTGGCGGCGCGTATGTGGCCTTGTATAGATTGATACTCGCTGAGCAGTTCCCCGATCTCCCCGGCCAGCGCTTCAGTTTGTTTCGCCGCCCGTGAATTTCCGGCCAGTTTCGCGCGCTGCTGTTCTTTGAGACGGATCTGGTCGGCCAGTTTGCGCTCTTCGGCGAGTAGACCAGCGTCAACGCCCTGCCGGATGTTGGCGCGCGCTTCGGCGAGCGTCTCCAGCAGGCTGCGGGCGCGGCCACGTTCGCTGATCCCGAATGCGGCGGCGGCGTGTCCTCCGTCCGGCTGCTGCTGGTGTAACTGCATCAATAGGTCCATGTACAGCTCGTATTCCTCTTGCCGCGACGCCAGAAAACTGGCGCGTAATTCCTGGCGAAGGATTTTGGCGCGGAACGATTCGGTCAAGTCGAGCGCTTTTTCGTGATAATCGCGCGCCGCGCTGAGGTTGTTTCGTTCGCGTTCGGTTTGCGCGAGAGCGACGAGCGCGTCGCGTTCGCGTTGGATGTCGCCCGTCTTGCGAGCCAGTGAAAATGATTGTTGCAAGAGATTGATCGCCTGGCGCCAATCGCCGCCGTCCGCCGCCATGTTTCCCATTTTTGTCAGGACGGAGGCTTCGCCTACTGGATCGCCGGCGTCGCGCAAGAGTTCCAGCGCCCGAATGAGATCGTCGCGCGCCTTCTCCTTTTCGCCCTGGAGCAGATGCAGTTCGCTCATCGAAATGAGTGTTCGGCCTTCCGCCTGGCGGTCGCCGACCTCGCGCGCCAGCGCCAGCGATTGTGTTTGCGCGTCGAGCGCTTTGGTCATTTCGCCCATCCTTTTCCAAATCATGCCGAGGCCTTGTAACCGGATGGCCTTTGTTCGCCGGTCGCCAAGCTCTTCGCTGATCGCTATCGCTTGCCTGAAATAATCGATCGCGCGCGGATCATCGCCCAGGTCGGAATAAGTTACGCCTATGTCCCCCAGGGTCAGCCCAAGGAGCCGCTTGTCAGTTCCTTCGCGCCGGATTGCCAGCGCGCGTTCGTAATGATCGAGCGCAAGTTGTTGTTCATTAAGCGACCGGTAAATTTGTCCGAGCGTGTTGAGCGCAAACGATTCCTGGACGCGGTCGCCTTCCTCCTGGAAGATGCGCAAGGCCTGCTGGGCCGATTGCAACGCCGCTTGATAATCGCCCAGGCTATTGAATGTGACGGCTTTGTTCGACACCACTTTGGCCTCTTCCAGGCGGGCGCCGAGTTCGCGATAGATCGGAATCAACGCGTCAAGACATTCGGCTTTCCCTTTCATATCGCCCAGATAATGCAGCGATTCACAGACGCCGTTCTGCGCGCTCACCTCACCACGCCGGTCACCGATTGCTCTCCAGACGATGACCGCGCGACTGAAATAGTCCTTCGCCTGACGGAATTCCGTCAGGTCGATGTGGAGACGGCCCAGACGCCACAACAAAGCCGATTCCCACAATGGGTCCGGAATCCGCCGCCAGAGCAGCGCCGCCTCTTCGTATAGTTGCGCCGCCTTTCGCTTAGCTTCCGGAGCCGGTTCCAGACTGAGCGCTCGCGCTTCGTAACTGATCGTTTGCGCTTTCACGCGCGCGCGATCCTGTTCGGTTGCGGCGCGCAGTTCGCCGATCTTCACTTCGTATAACCCGGAAGCGGCGCTCGGATGTCTCGATGTAACTTTCAGGATGTATTCGCCTGCCCTGTCCGCCAGAATCGCCAAGGACTCCACGCCTTCATTACCCCAGCGTAAATCAACGATCGCGAACTCCTTGCCGTCCGGCGCGTTTGCGGTGAGCGCCACATTCACGCCGCGCTGTTCGACTTGCGCGAGAGCGTATTGCCCGGCGCTTAATGCGATTCGGTAAGCGTGAGTCTGGCCTCCGGACAATTCACGTTCAATCGGCGCGCCGACCGAGAGAGATTGTAAATCCTGCGGGCGCCGCGTCGCTTCAACGACGCCGCCACATAGGCTGAAGATCAAGAGCGCGTTAAAACACTTTGTGTTCATAGTTGATTACCTCCACTCGCCCTGGATCACAAAACCGGCCCAGTAGTACGGGGCCGACCATCGCTTCCGCTTTGACATCTCGATCTGCGCCGTGCGCAACGCCTCCGCCGGGCGCAGGCCGTCTTTCAGCATTCCCTGGTAAAAGCGCTTCATCAATCCGGCTGTCGCGAGATCGTCCACTTGCCACAGACTCGCCACAACGCGCTCGGCTCCGGCGTACATAAACCCGCGAGTCAATCCGACCAGCCCTTCGCCCTTGATCTCTTTACCGAGCGCCGTTTGACAGGCGCTCAGCACGACGAGATCGGCGGGCAATCGCAGGTTGTAGATTTCGTGCATTCGCAGAAAACCGTCCTGCGCTTTTCCGTTCTCATCGACGAGCGAGAGCGCCAACCCCGACAGTTCGGGATATTCGCTGTTGAGCAAGCCGTGAGTGGCGAAATGAACTATGCGGTAGTTGCTCAGTTCGCCGCTCAGAGCTTTCGGTCGGCTGGCCTGGAAGCCGGTCGCTTTCAGAAGCGATCCAGTGGGGACGAGATCGGCAATCGCATCGGCCTCTTCGCGCGAGTACAGCAATCGAGATAGACCGTCGCGGCCCAGACTTCTGACCGCGCGCAGAAAGGGAGAACAGTCCGGACCGCCGGAAGCGGGAGATGAGGCTTCGGCGGCCGAGCGGGTATTGAAGGCGCTCTCCTGACCGGCGCCTCTTCGTTTGGTCGCCATCAACAGGCGCGGATCTTGGGTTTCAAAGACGGGGTCGGCCAGGACGGCGACGGTTTTGGGGGCGGCGGCGCGCCCGGCCGTTTCACGGCGAATGACTGACAAGACCGACGCTGAAGGCAGGTTGACGATTTCGTGCTCGGTGATTAAGGGCTGGTAGCCGTTCTCGTTTGAAGGGATCGGCAACGCGGCGAAGGGCAGATATTCCAGCCCGCCCGATGCGACGATCAGCAATCGTTTCCCTTTCAATTCCAGGCGGAGCGAACCGGCGATTTGACCGAACAGGACCTGGCTCAAGGCCGCGGCTTCGGTTTGAAATCCGGCGTCTGCTTCCTTGATGCGCGCAATTTGCTCCTCCTCTGTCAGACCGGCTATGGACTGTCGCGCGGTCAGCAATCCATAGACGCGTCGCGTCGCCTTTTCGATCTCTGAACGCGGCGCCAGTTGATAGCTGGTGATGGCGTTGGGTGTTACCACCCACAACCAGCTCCGCTTTTCGCCGAGCGCGAATTCCATCAAAACGGTGTTTTGATCGAGCAGTCGTTGGATGTCCGGGGCGGCGAGCGGCTCGGGTCGAGTGAGCGCGGCATAGCTCTGGCTGGAGGCGCGAATCTGCGCATCCACCTCCTGGTAGCGAGAGGTGAGTTCGGCAATCTCCTTGCCGAAGGCCGTCGTGATCGCTTCAGCGCCTTTGTCGTTGTATGCTTTGATGCGCGCCGCAGCCTTCGCATTCAACTGTCGCTGCAACGCGCGTTCGCGTTCGAGGAGTTGTGGGTCAACACCCTGACGAATGTCAGCGTTGGATTCGACGAGTTGTTCAAGCAGATTTCGCGCCCGCGCCCGCTCGCTGACTTGTAGCGCGACCGCGTCGTATCCGCCCGCCGGTCGCCGCTGGTGCAGCGACATCAGCAGATCAACGTAGAGGTCAAATCCGCTCTGTACGGAACTGAAGAATGATGCGCGCAAGTCCTGGCGGGCGACATCAGCTCGCAGAGATTCTCCGATGTCGAGCGACTGCTCGATCTGTTTGCGGGCTTCGAGTAGGTTGCCGAGAGAATAATTCGCCCGCGCGATGCTGTGCAAAGTCTCCGCTTCCGATCTACGTTCCCCCTTCAGACGCGATTGATTTAACGCCTGGTTCAGGAGATTCATGGCGTTTTCCACGTCTCCCGATGACAGGGCGACATCGCCCAGAGCTTTCATCGTTCTGGCCACGCAAATGGCGTCCCCTAGAGTCTGGCAGGCTTTTAGTTGGGCGTTATAACAATCCGAGGCTTTCCTCAGGTCGCCCATGGCAAGGTAGATGTGGCCGCTATAACCAAGGGTTCTGGCCTCAATCATTACGTCCCCTATCTCGCGCGCGCGCGCAATCGCGCGATTTTGCCATTCGAGCGCTTTCTCCAAATCCCCTAGTTTGAGATAAGCCGCTCCCAGGTCGTTGAACGACTTGCACTCCATGGACTTATGCCGCATTGACGAGAACATTGACGCCGCCTGATGAAAATAGCCAATAGCGCGCTGCGGGTCGCCAAGCAAGTGATAGGTTACCCCGATATTTTCAATCGCTACCGCCTCTCCCATGCGAGAGGATGAACTAGCGAAGGCCTCTCTCGCGCGGCTGTAAGCGTCGAGAGCCTGTTGATTGGTTCCCAGGTCCAGATAAATGTTGCCAAGCATCGCGTTCAGATTGGCCACCTGATAGCGGTCGTCGAGCGCCTGGGCGATCTCAATTCCCTTGACGGCGTAGCTCAGCGCGATTTGTAGTTCACCGAGTCCGTGGTAATGATTGACGAGGCGTTGCAACAACCTTAGCTCGCTCTTTCGGTCGCCCAACTCGCGCCAAAGAGCCATTGATCTTTCGTAGTGCGCGATTGTCTGGCGCCGTTGTTCCATCGTTACAGAGCTTCTCGTCCGCACCCCCTCCAATTCGGCCTTCTCAGCCAGAACGCGGAGTTTGTCCTGAGGCCAGGCGGGGCGTAGCTCTTCGATCTTTACTGCGTATCGTCTGGTCGCAGACTCATTATTAGAGGCAAGAATCTCCAGACTATAATTTCCCGAGGTCTCAGCGACGTACGAAAAGACGATCACATCATTATGAGTGGCCAGAACATTTCCATCAGCCGTACTCAGAATAGGCTTATCCCCGGATCGCCTGCTTTGGCCGGGAGCAAACAGTTCCGCCTTAATATTGACCCGCTTCTTGTCGACCGACAGGCGCAGGTAATCCCCCGATGAAAGGAAGATCTCCCACATATGCGTCTCTCCGCCGGAAATCTCCCGTTCGGTTGTGGCCCCGGGCGCGAGCGTCCGGATTCCTTCGGATTGCTGTTGGGGCTGATCCGTCATCGCCTTGGCCGGAGGTAGCGACGAATTCATTACTGAGCCAACAATTAGAAAGCAAAGGCAAGTGCGTGTCAGGTGGTGTTTCATTTTCATGCTTAGCCTCGTTGCCAGCCGTAGCCTATTAAATTTAGAATGAGCCGAGTTGGCCGAGCGGCGGGGAGGCTAGCTGAAGTGGGCAGTGAAAGTCTTCAAGAAAGCCTTCAAGTAGTTTTCAAGTGGTTCTCAAGTCGGATATGTCTCAGTCCTCCACCAGGTTATATGAGTTCGGCGCGTTTCGTCTGGACGCCATCGAGCGTGTGTTGTGGCGCGGCGGCGAGATGATTGTGTTGCCGCCAAAAGTCTTCGACACTCTGTGGGTGTTGGTTAAGGAGGAAGGCCGCGTCGTCTCGAAATCGGAATTGATGGATGCGATCTGGGCGAACGCCGCCGTCGAAGAGAGCAACCTGTCGCAGAACATATACACGCTGCGTCGCGCGCTCGGCGTTGACGAGCAGGGCAGGCAATTTATCGAAACAATCCCGCGCAGGGGCTATCGCTTCGCGGTCCCAGTCAGGTTATTAGACGAAACCCCAAACGACGTGGCAACCGGGGCAATCGTCTCAACCGGGGCAATCGTGTCATCCGGGGCAAACGGGGCAAACGGGGCAAACGGGGCAAACGGGACAATCGTGGCAGACGATTCGCAAGCGTTCGCGGCGGCTCAACCGGCGGGGCCTTCCGCGCTCGAGAAAGAGATTCGTCGGCGCTCCGTTTTCCGCTCGGCGCTTTTTGCGGGCCTGGGGGCCGTGATTTTGTCCGCTCTCGGATTTGGGGTTTATCAATTCGTCATCAGGCGCAGCGAGAAAGGGCAAATCGCGCCGATCGAACAAGTTCGTTTTCAAAGACTGACGGACAGCGGCGACGTCGATCAGCCGACGATCTCGCCCAACGGCGAACTATTCGCTTATGTGCGGTACGAAGAAGAGCAGGGAAGCGTCTGGATCAAGCAGATTGAGACGGGAGGCGCATCTCAAATCTTGCCGCCGTCACGCAAAGGTTATCGGTCGTTAGCTTTCTCGCCAGACGGTCAATACTTGTACTTCCGCGACCAGGCAAACTATGGAGTGATATATCAAACGCCCATTTTTGGCGGCGCGCGGAAAAAGGTCGCGGAGAATGTCTGGAGCGATTTCAGCGTTTCGCCCGACGGCAGTCAATTGGCTTTTATTCGGCGAGACGCCGCGCACGGCGCGCATTCGCTGATTCTGGTGGACATAGACGGCGGCGCCGAACGCGAGTTGAGGACGAGGCGATCGCCGCAGGGATATGGCGCAGGCCCGCCAGCCTGGTCTCCTGACGGTTCGAAACTCGTCGCCATATCGGAACAACCCAGCCTTATAACTGTCGACCGATTGACCGGGGAAGAAAGAGAATTGCGGACTTTGCGCTGGCGCGCTATCCAAAAGGCTCTGTGGAGGCCGGACGGCAGGCATTTGATATTCTCGGCTCGCGCAATCAACGAGACGACTTCGCAACTGTGGATGCTTGCTTATCCTGACGGCGATCTTCGCCGTTTGACAAATGACCTCGAAGGTTACTTCTGGATCAGCCTCTCAGGTGACGGGCGGAAGTTGGTCACACGGCAACAGCGAATGGTTATGCATATATGGCTGCTGCCTGACGGCGATGTGAAGAAGAACAGACAATTGACTTTCGGCCAACGCAGTTTCGAGGGTTACAACGGACTCGCCTGGACGCCGGATGGCAGGATCGTTTTCAGCGCGTTCGCAAACAACGTTACGGACATTTACTCGATGAATCCGGATGGGAGCGATCGAGTCCAACTCACCGCGAACGCCGGACGAGATAACATCCACCCGTCGGTCTCGAATGACGGACGTCATATCGTTTTCAGCTCGAATCGGACCGAATCGATGCAGATATGGCGAATGGACATTGACGGGCGCAATCAAAAACAACTGACCTTCGGCGACGGACAAAAAAATGACGGACAAAAAGGTAGCGCGCAACACCCCGCCTTATCGCCTGATGGCAAGGAAGTCTATTTCATCAGACGCGGCGCAGGGCCGTCGGCGATCTGGAAAGTTTCGATTGAGGGCGGGACTCCTGTTCAGGTTTCACGTCTGACCGCCGCCGGGGCTGAAGGCTCCCTGTCGATCTCGCCGGACGGCAAATGGCTGGCCTATCAGCACGTCTCGGCCAGCCAGAAGCCTGGGGAAGAAAACACGCTGATAATTGGCGCGCTGCCGGCGGACGGCGGCGCCGAGCCTAAGCTGTTCGACTTACCCGCGCGTCGCCCGATAACTCAATGGTCGGCCGATGGCGCGTCGTTCGATTACGCCGCCGGAATATTTAACTCTTCGAGTTTGTGGCGACAACCCATCGCCGGCGGAGAGACGCGTAAAATTTGTGATTTCCCCGAGCGCATTTACAATCTCGCATGGTCGCGCGACGGCAAGAATCTCCTAGTGTCGCGCGGCAGACATCAAGGCGATGCGCTCTTGATCACAAACCTGCCTTAGCCTACTCAGAACAATAGCCAGGCTATGCCGAGAAGAACGACGATGGCCACTTAGCGGCTTTTGCGTCTTTGCGCCTTGGCGAGAACCGCCGCCTAAATAAAGAAGCCCATTTCTCGCAAAGGCGCGAAGGCGCAAAGGCGTCGCCATTTAATTCTCAAAGACCGCATATATGGCGCATGTCATCGGCGCAGCGGTTTATCGAGAAGGTCTGGCGTTTAATCGCAGACGTCTCCAGGGAGTCTCCGCAATTTTCGCGCCGGTTTGGTCGAGCGCCGATACGCGCCATCGCAAGCCCGCGCCTGCGGCTGTTCCGAGCAGCCAGGAAGGCGCCCTGTAATTGAGCGTCAGAGGTTGCAGCAAGGCCGACAATATTACCTGCCCCGATTGATCGGCGATCTCCAGTTGATAGAGCGCGGCGCCGGAAGCCTGTGTCCAATTGAAATCGATTGGCTGGCCGGCTGCGGCCTGAGCGTTTTCTGCGGGAGTGAGCAGGCGCAGTTGAATCGGGGCGCCCGCCTGTCCACTGCCGACGAAGTAGCGCAACACGGGGATCGGAAATCCGGCGACCGCGCCGCTGTGAACAACGCCAGCGCCGACGCCGAGCGCCGAGAGGTCGGAGTCGGCCTCTTTGTCATCCGTCGCCTCAACGCGTAGCAGCACAAGGTATGGGCCTTCTAGGGTGGTCGGGAGCCGCGTAACGTCCGGTCCCGCGAGCGTGTACTTTCCCGTAGGCGGAAGGAAAAGATTGAAGCGGCTGATCTGAGTATAGCGGCGCTGCTGCCCGCGCTGTTCAGCAGGCAGCGTGGCTTCCGTCAGCAGATCGAAATCTTCCGGCGGTTGTTCTCCGGGCAAGACCAATTCCCATCGACCACGCAACCGGCCCGTCCCGTTGTACGCGATCCGGGCCTTTATGGCGGGAGGCTTTCGACCTGGCGCGACGAACACGATGGCGTTATCGGCGGCCTCGGTATCGAACGAGACCTTCACGTCGGTCAATGCGAATGGAGTTCGGGCGCCGCCGCCTGAGAGCCGGCAGGTGACGGGAACATACTCATCTGGGCCTCCCGGCCCTCGATCAGGGCCTCCCCCCAAATTGATGAAGCGGCGCACGTAGAAAAAGCTGGAAACTGATCCGGCCTGCGCCGCCTGATAAGCGCGCCGGGCGACCGAAGGCGGAATGGACATAATGTCGGTGAAGCCCAGATTGCCGCTCGATCTCGACCGATTGAACCGGCCCGGTAGCGTGCCAAAAATCGTCGCCGGATCGCATTTGAGGCCGTTGTCAGGCGTCGCCGGAATCAACTCGCCGCACCAGGTCCCTTCCGCCGGGCGAAAATTCCCGACCGGCCCGAAGGTCAGAAATACCGTAGTTGCGCCACTGACGTTGACGTTGACGCCGGTCGGATTGACCCTGATCGTCTGCGCAATTACGGGGGGCGTAAACAAGAACAGGAAAATGGCGGACAGAAAAAGAAGTCTGTTAGCCACAGAGGCCACGGAGAACACAGAGAAATCGTTATGTCCTCTGTGCCCTCTGTGCGTTCTGTGGCTATTCACCCAAATGAAAACCGCTGCGATGTCCACTATTTTTCTGTTCGCCATTTTTCTGTCTCCCGCCTTGCTTATTCTTCTTAAAAGAAAACGAAGTTGATCCCGCTGTTGAGCGTCTTCAAGCTGGTCAGATTGTCGAGGCCGAACATGAGATCGCGCGTTCGGGCGTAGCGGTCGGCGTATCGAATGAAGAATTGCCCCTGGACTTTCCGCCAGCCCGCTTCGCCGCGGGTGAATTGATACGACCATTGCAGATCGAGTTCCGTGTTGCGGCTCCGGGTAATTCTTCTGTCGAGATCGCCCGCCAGCGTATTCGACGCGGTCACGTTGATTGTCATCCTCGGCGTCATTCGCCAATTGGCGTTGAGCCCCGCGCGCAACGTTCGGTCAACCCGCGCCGTCTCGAAGCTCTTCGCGCTTTCGACATTCAGATCGAAATTGAGATCGAAGGCCGTATGCGGAGTGAGCCCCAGGATGACGCCGTGGATCTGATTGAGGAGGTCGGCGAGGACCCGCCCCTGTTGGCGATTGTCCTGAAATGAACGATTGAACCGATAGGTCACGCGCCACTTCTGGAACTGCCATTCGGAACTGAAGTCGTGGTTCTCGCTGATCTGATCGGGAATCTGGCTGGGATCGTTGAATCCGGAATTGAGCGGAAGCGCGCGTCCGAATTGATGAATTCGACTCATGTTGTAGCCCAAACGCGGCAACCAGTGGCTCAAATGATTCCGCCCATTAGCCCCATCAGTCCCGTCAGTCCCAACCGGCGCCAACGACGCCAATGGAACGCTGACAACCACCACATACCGCCGCGACAATGTTGTCAGCAGCGACGGTATGTCGGCCAGGTTGTCGTGAAATTGTTGGTGGGAAACCGTCGCCGTGATTTCGCCGACGGCGCCGGTTATTTCAAGCTCGTGTTGGAACCGGTCGGCCTGTGTCGTGGCCGCCACGCTGCGGAACAGCGGATCGACGCTTTCGAGACGATAGTTGAGTCTGAGATTTGCCGTCGTCTTTTCGCTTAGCTTCCGGTTTTGCAGCAGAGCGTAACTCGTGTCCAGGTAATATGCTGATCGCGTCGTCTCCTTCACGGGGACGACCGGCTGGCTCTGGTTGAGCAACGGATCGGACGGATTACTGAACAGGTTGCGCGTAAACCCGCCTTCCAGTTTCAGCCGCTGCGCCTTGTCCGTAGCGAGCAGGCGCAGGCTTCCCCCCTTGCTTTGCTCGGCGTCGTTGATCACGCCCTGGTTGAAACCTGCGATAGGTTGCAGCGATCCGCTTAGCGCAGCGGCTTCCAGGCGCAAGCCGCCTGGACGTTGGCCGATGAACTCGAATCCGAGCGTGGCGGAAAGAATCTGGTGTTTGCGGCGGTCGAGGCCGAAAAAGTTATTCCACCCGACAATGCTGCTCCCGTTGAGCGCGGCCACTGAGAGGTCGGAACGATTGCTGAGCGGAATCGATAAGGTAAGGCCGCGGCTGCCGAAACCGTTAATCAAATGCCGATTGGTTCCGAAAGTGGCATGGCCGGCCTGAAATTTCGCCTTACTAAATTGAAATTGCATCAGGTAACTCGACAGGTCTACCTTAGGCGCGGTTTCGCCCAGGGCGCTGAACCGCAGAGCCTCTTTCCGGAACTCGGATCCGACCAGATCGAATTGCATTTGGTTGCTGAACCATCCGTTTGTTATTTCGGATTTCAGACTCGCCTGAAGCGTCGCGTCGGTGAACGTCGGCCTTTCGGGGCGATTGGAGTCCGGAAAATGGCGCTCGGTCATTTGCGATTTCATCCCCAGCGTGAGAGAGGGCGTGAAGCTATATTTTTTTGCGGTCGATGTTTGCGCTGGACCTGCCTCGGATGTTTGCGCCTGATCGCCTGGTTGTTTCGGCGACGCGGCGGCGGGCGCCGGCGTTTTTACCCGGAGCGTCAATTGTGCAAGTTCGCGCCACTCATTGGACGGCGTAACCAGGAAGACTCTGACCGATGATTCGCCCTCCGGCAAAGGCAGGATTCGAGGGAGATAACTGAGGTCGTTTCCTGATGGTGTGAACAGATTGGTGAAATCCGTCTGTCCGATCAGGACCGCCAAATGCCCCTCCGACGCCTGCAAGGGGCGGCTCAAGTTGAGCGTGATCGCGAAACTCGCATCGACCTCCTGATCGGTGAAATTGGCTGTGACAACCAATCCTTTCGCCGGCGCTTGCGATGAGGCTCCTGGTCCGCGTTCCGCCGCCGGCGAAGCGATCGCCGGCGACATCATCACGAGGACGAATCCCAAGAGGCGGAAGCTTCGCTGCAATGAAGTTTTCAGGAATATGCCATCCATAGCTGTAGAAAAAATGTAAAGCGGCTGTTTGAAAGACCGTGCTGACATGCCGAATGAGTCGGCGATGGCCACACCTCCATTTGGATCATTGGGCTCCGGAACATTCCAAACAGCCGCATCTGAGACTCACATTGTCTATGCAAGCCTGGGGGACAGATTTGCCGAGGAATCCGAGGTAATCCTATTGCGGCGGAATATAGAAGCCCTTCGAGCCGTCACCATACGTTCTGTTATCGCTGCAGACAGTATTAGAGACGTTTGGCTGATTGGGGGTCTGGACTAAACCTGACCAGTTGGCTCCCACGGTCTTCGGCAGATATTTGTAGACCAGTTGGATGCTGGTCACGCCCCTACCGTCGGCATCGGGCAGGTTGTCACCAGTGGTGGTGCAAGTCTGTCCATGCCTGCAATCACTTGACGTGTGGACGAGTTCGGTGTGATCCCCGACGCCATTCAGGTGATAGCTGACCTTCTCGATGCGGATTGTCGCCTGGTCACTGCGATTGTTCGTAAACTTGAACTTCACATTTTTGCATGCCTTGGCGCCGAGTTGGGGCGCCGTTGGTTTGGCGGC
>DATEMG010000059.1:0-2460 GCA_035275805.1 Blastocatellia bacterium | reverse complement strand
CACGGGCAGGAATCCTGCGCTGATCTTCGCGTTCGACGATTCGCAGATGGCCTGGTACGAACCGGGCAAGGACGCAAGCGCCGAATTCATCGCCCACACGATCAGCGAGAAGTTTCCCAAGGAGCGGGCGAAAGACAGCGGCGTTTTCCGATACTCGCATGGACTCGGCGTGGGCGACGTCAACGGCGACGGGCGCAAAGACGCGCTCATCCGCACGGGCTACTGGGAGGCGCCATCCGACCCGCGACAGACGAACTGGAAATTCGTCCCGGCCGACCTGGGCGGCGAGTGCGCGCAGATGCATGTTTACGACGTCAACGGCGACGGCCGCAACGACGTGATCAGCAGTTCGGCGCACGGGATCGGCGTCTGGCTTCACGAACAGCAGCCGCACGGGAAGTTCGTCACGCGCGCGATTGATGGCAGCTTCTCGCAATCACATTCACTCGAACTGGCTGACATCAACGGCGATGGGTTGAAAGACATCGTCACCGGCAAACGCTTCTGGGCGCACGGGCCGACAGGCGACGTGAATCCGGGCGACCCGGCGGTGGTCGTCTGGTTCGAGCTTCAACGCAAAGGCCGCGAAGTCCGCTGGGTCAAACACGAGATTGACAACGATTCGGGCGTCGGCACGCAATTCGTCGTCGCCGACATCAACCGCGACAGACTGCCGGACGTCGTGACATCAAATAAAAAGGGGGTATTTGTTTTTCTCCAATGGGGAAAAAATACCGCGAACGCCTCAACGCAAAATGAACATCGCTGAAAAGAAGATCTACGACGTGTGCGTCATCGGCTCCGGCGCCGCCGGCGGATTCATGGTCAAAGAGCTGACCGCGGCGGGCGCAGACACTATCCTGATCGAGGCCGGAGACAAAGGCCGCCTTGAAGACCTCTACATTCACGACTGGCCCTACGACCTGCCGAAGCGCGGCTTCGGGCTTTTCAAACAGGCTTCGCTTTACGGCGACGACATCGGGAAGGCGATCGAGTATCGAGGGGACAGGATAGGCGTCGATCGCATCCGCACGCTCGGCGGGCGCACATTTCATTGGAACGCCGTCTGCCTGCGGTTCTCGGCCGACGATTTTCGCGAGCGCTCGCTTCACGGCGTCGAAGAAGACTGGCCGCTGAGCTACGAGGAGATCGCGCCGTTCTACAGTTTCGCCGAACGCCAGATGCATGTCTTCGGCACGCGCGAAGGCCTGTCGCAATTGCCTGACGGCGATTTCGTGGCCGAATCGCCGCGCCTGCGCTGCTCTGAAACCGTAGCGCAAAAGAGACTGGCCAGGATAGGGATCAAGCTGATTCCGGTTCGCAAAGCTGTCTTGTTGAAAGGCCAAAAAGGTCCAATCAGCAGGGGCGCGTGCCATTACTGCGGACATTGCATGGACGTGTGCGACGTTCGCGCCGTCTGGTCGAGCGACGTCACGGTCATTCCCGAAGCGATGGCGACGGGCAAGCTGACGCTGCGATTGAACTCCCCCGCCCGCAAAATCCTGGTGGACAAGGACGGCCTCGTTTCCGGCGTTTCGGTCGTTGACCGCGCGACGGGTCGCGAGGAAGAAATTTACGCGCGGATAGTCGTCGTCTGCTGCGCGGCGGTCGAATCGCCGCGACTGCTGCTCAATTCCGCCTGCGAGAAATACCCGAACGGGCTGGCCAACTCGAACGATATGGTCGGGCGATACCTGAGCGGCCACATCACCGCGGGCGCCATCAGCTACCTGAAGGATCTAATCAGTAAAGATACATTCTCCGGCGACGGCGCGACCGATCACGCATACATCCCGCGATTCAATCAATCAAGAGGGCAGGCAAGAGGGCAGGCAAGAGGGGAATCGCGCGACAAACGCGATTACGTGGGCGGATGGGGGATGCAGATGAATTACGTCACGTGGCGATGGCCGCACCACGCGAAATCGATCGAGGGGTTCGGGCCAGCATACAAAAAACGCGTGCGCGAACTGCACCCGGCGATGTTTCAGATAGGCGCCTGGGGCAAGGTCGAACACCGCGCCGACAACCGAGTCACCGTCGATCCGATGAAGGTCGACAAGTTCGGCATCCCGATCCCGGTCGTTCAATTCAACTGGGGCGAGAACGACCTGAAGCTCTTTCGGGATATGCGCGAGAGCGTGATGGAAGTTCTGGACGCCTGTGGCGCCGAGACTGTGATCAACCGAGATGAACGCCCCGGCGGTTTCGCCAGTCACGAGGTCGGGACCTGCCGGATGGGCAAAGACCCGAAGACTTCCGTCTTGAACTCCTACTGCCAGTCGCATGAGATCAAGAATCTTTTTGTGGTCGACGGCAGTTGCTTCACCACTTTTTCCGAGAAGAATCCGACGCTGACAATCGCGGCGCTGGCCGTTCGAAACGCGCGCCACATCGCCGAACTGCGAAGGCGCGGCGAACTGTAAAACCAGAATACGGTACCGCGCGCGTAAGCAAGCG
>DATEMG010000058.1:0-3977 GCA_035275805.1 Blastocatellia bacterium | reverse complement strand
CGCTTGCTTACGCGCGCGGTACTGTACCGGCGTCCTAAAATACTTAGTTTCCAGAGTCCTTAGCGTCTCTTCGTGTGGCTTTGTGGACGAGATTTTCATTCTTTGTAGATTTTTCCGCCCTTCATCACGAACCGGACTTTGCGAATCGCTGAGATGTCGCGCGTCGGGTCGCCTTCGACAGCGATCAAATCGGCCAATAGCCCTGCTTTAACGCGCCCGATCTGGTCGTCCATATGCAAGACTCGCGCGCCGACCGAAGTCGCCGAGCGCAGCGCGTCTACGGGCTGCATTCCGAGCCTGACCATCGCTTCAAGCTCGCGCGCGTTGTCGCCGTGCGGGAAAACGCCTGAGTCACTGCCCGCGATAATGGTCACGCCCGCCGCCAGGGCCGCCGGGAACGTCTCTTTCTTCCGTGCCTGATTGCCTACTGAAAGCGTCGGGCAGAGCGCGACGCCCTTCTCTTTCATGAGGCGAAAGACTTCCGGCGTGCCGTCGTCGCCGTGTTCGATGGTCTCAACGCCGGCCAGCGTCGCCCTTCGCATTCCTTCTGCGGTGGTCGCGTGCGCGGCGACGGGGACGCCGGCGCTCCTGGCGGTTTCGACGATCAGCTTCAATTCGTCGAGCGAGAAGGTCGGCGCGGCCCTGCCCTTGCCCCAGCGGTAATCGGCGTAGACCTTGATACAATCGGCGCCCTTGCCGATCTGCGTGCGGACGGCTTTGATCAGGCCGTCGACGCCGTCAGCCTCTTCGGCGCCTTGCGGCACGTCCCATTCCGTGGCGTAACCTTTCGGGCCATAACTCCCCGATGCGACTATCGCGCGCGTGGCCACAAGCATTCTCGGCCCCGGAATGATTCCTTGTTGGACGGCTTGCTTGAGGCCGACGTCGGCGTAGTCTGCGCCTTCAGTCCCTAAATCGCGGACGGTCGTGAAACCGGCGAGCAGAGTGTCGCGCAAATGGTTGGTCGCCCGCGCCACGCGCAGGCTCAGATGCTCACGCGCGACCTGATCGTTCCACGGCGTCTCGTTGTACGGATGCAGCAAGACGTGTGAATGCGCTTCGATCAAGCCGGGCATCAACGTCGCCCCCGGCGCCTCGATCACTTTCGCGCCGGCAGGGACTGCGATTTCGCCCGGCGCCCCTACGAACTCAATTTTTTCTCCGCGCGTCAGCGCTACCCAACCCTCGCGGAGTTGCGCCGATTCGCCGTCGAAGACGCGCGCGGGCTTGAGCAAATAGACGTTGGTTTCTTGCGCATCGGCGATCCGTCCGGTCAGGCAAATGATCAACACGCCCGCGAACAATCCGAACGAGCAAACGATCGCAAGAAACCTGTTTTGATTTTTCAACTTCATTTTCAGCTCTCAATCCGTTCCTGTTGCGCGTTCCACCTGATCCGCCGATCCTGTTTCAGCGCCAGATTGCCCAGATGCGCGGCTCGCGCGGCTTCGACGGCGACGCGGATATTGGCTGTCGGCGTCCGGCGACTTTTCACGCAATCGAGGAAGTTGCGGATGTGCGGGACAGTGCCGTCGTCGTTGGACAACAACAGCGTCTCAGGTTTCATTTGTCCCAGTTTGCTGATTACTTCCACGCCCTCCGGGTAAACGGCCAGATGGGAGCGGTCGAGCTTCATCGTCCCTTTCGTCCCACGAATTTCCATCCCGCCGTCGTCGACGCTGCTGGACATCGCGCCGTGATAAGTGACGCTGAAATTCTTCGGGTAATCGAGCGCGCAGGTGATCGTGTCCGGGCATTCCCAATCGAGCGCGTAGCGATTGCCGTTGGTCATTGCGCTCGCGGGCGCGGTCACATCCATGTACCAGTGCGCGACGTCGATCCAGTGCGTCATCAGATCGGTCAGCGCGCCTCCGCCGAAATCCCAGAACCAGCGCCACCAGAAAAACTTGATCGGCGTGAGCGGCTGCTCAGGGGCTTTTCCGAGCCACATCTTCTGGTCGAGTTTGTCGAGCGCGAGCTTCGTCGAGTGTCCCCAGGCGACGTAGTTCTGAAACCACCACATCCGCACGAACGTGATCTTGCCGAGTTTCCCCGAATCGATGATCCGCTTGCCCTCGATGAAATGCGGCCAGCTGCGCTGCTGCGTGCCGGTCTGGACGACACGCTTGCTCGATTCGACCTCTCGGATCAGATCATTGCCCTCTTCGAGCGAATGGGTAACGGGCTTTTCGACGTAAACGTCCTTGCCCGCCGCCACGGCGTCCATAACCATCCGCGCGTGCCAGTGGTCGGGAGCGCCGATGATGACGGCGTCAATGCTCTTGTCGTCGAGGATCGCGCGATAGTCGCGTACCTGCTTTACGTTTTTCAAACCGTTTTCGGACGCCGTGCGCAGAAGATGAGGATCGTAGACGTCGCAGATGGCGGCGAATTCCGTGTCGGGCTGATTTTGATGTATCGGAATCAGCGTCTTGCGTGAACGCCCGCCGACGCCGATCGCGCCAAGACGGATGCGGTCGTTTGCGCCGAGGACTTTGCCGCTCGCAAGACCGCTCAACGCGACGGCGGCAGTCCCTTTCAGAAATTTTCGTCGAGGAATAGCGTTATTGTGAGATTCCATCGGTCAAACCTCCTGTCACTCCTTGGTAATCGTTTCATCAAGATTTAACAACACCCTCGCCACCGCAGTCCACGCCGCCAGGTCATCCATCCTCACGCCCTTGGGCAAGGCGAATGGTTTGTCAGGATCGCTCGTCGCCAGGTTCCAAGGATTCAATTCGCCGGCGGCGAAGCGTTCTCTTTGTCTGTTCAACAATCCGATCAATTCCGCCGATTCCCGCGCGGTCGGTTTTCTCGCCAGCGCCCTGCGGAAAGCGAATTCCAACCGAGTTGCGTCGGCGGCGCCGCCTTCTCTCGCTGTCATCAACGCCAGCGCTCGCGCGGCTTCGAGGAAGACGGTTTCGTTGAGCGTAGTCAGAGCCTGCACCGGCGTGTTCGACCTCGCGCGGCGGACGCAGGAAAAGTCGCCGTTCGGCGCATCGAAGGCCTGCAGCGCCGGATACGGCGTCGAGCGATAGCGAAACGTGTAGAGCGCGCGGCGGTAACGGTCTTCGTTCCTGCTTTCGTCCCACGGCTTCGGGCCGTAACTCGCCGGCGGGAGGAAGAGAAAGTCCGGCGCGGGCGGAAAGACGCTCGGCCCGCCGACCTTCGGGTTGAGCAGTCCGCTCGCCGCCAGCGCGATGTCGCGCACGATCTCAGCTTCGACGCGCATCCTTGGGCCGCGCGCTAGCAAGCGGTTGAGAGGATCGCGTTCGAGCAATCGCGACGTGACATTCGACGATTGGCGGTACGTGGCCGAGTTGACTATCAAACGGTGAATGTGTTTCAAGCTCCACGATTCAGTACCGCGAGCGTTAGCGAGCGGGTCGTCTCGCAAAACCCGCTCGCTAACGCTCGCGGTACTGTTCCCGCCCTCCATAAACTCTACTGCCAGCCAATCGAGCAATTCGGGATGCGACGGGGCCTCGCTCTGCAGGCCGAAATCTTCGGGCGTCGTGACCAATCCGGCGCCGAAATAGGATTGCCAGACACGGTTGACCATCGAGCGCGCGGTCGTCGGCGAGTTGCGATCAACCAGCCAATTCGCGAACGTCAACCGATCAGGCGCGGAGTCGGCGGGCAGAGAGTGCAGGAATTCGGGAACGCCTGGCGCGACGACTATGTCTGGTTTGAGGAAATCGCCGCGTTTAAGCAAATGCGTCTCACGCGCGTCCACCTGCTCGCGCATGACCAGTTGCGAAGAGCCTTCCGGATGCTGGCGCCACAACCCGGCGATCTGTTTGTTGGCCTCGTCGAAATCCGGGACGATCGTGCGCCAGTAACCGAAGACCGTTTCAACCTGAGCCTGTGTGCGGCCTTCGCTCGGAATCGAGAGTATCTCACGCACGCCCTTGGGGAGCGGATCGGCGACGGCGTCAGGCGCGGTCGTGATCGAAATCCTCATCCGCCCCAGGTTG
>DATEMG010000057.1:0-5244 GCA_035275805.1 Blastocatellia bacterium | reverse complement strand
CGGAAGGCGCAGTCGGACGCCACCCGAGGAAGTAATTACACCCCCCCGACTAATCAGTGGTTCGAGAGGACGAGTTTGATCGCGGCGGCGCCGGTCGCGGGCGATCGCGGCGGCGCGGTGGTCATTGCGCGGCAGGTTTCGCCGGAGGTTTCCGAACGTATCAATAAGATCAAACAATTCGAAGACGAATACGACGAGCTCAAAGGCGAGCAGAAGTGGGTGAAAAACAGCGCGCTGCTCGTGCTCGCGCTGATCACTCTGCTGGTGATCTTTATCGCCTTCTGGCTGGCCGTTTACGTCGCCCGGTCAATCGCCGATCCCGTCCAGCAACTGGCTCAGGCGACCGAACGTATCAAAAGCGGCGACCTGACCTACCGCGCCGGCGTCATTGGGGATGACGAACTGGCCGCGCTCGCGCTCTCTTTCAACGAAATGACCGCCGAGTTGTCCGAGAACCGACGCCGCCTTGAACAATCGGCGTCGGAACTGCAACTGATCAACGCCGCGCTTGAGGAGCGCCGCCGCTACATCGAAACGGTTATGCAAAGCCTTTCGGCGGGCGTCGTCTCGCTCGACGAAAACAGGAACGTGACCATGATCAACGAAGCCGCGCGCCGGCTGCTGCGGGTCGGTCGTGACAGCGCGGTCGGCGTCGCGCTGGAATCGCTCTTGCCGGAAGCTTACCGCGAGGAGTTGCGGAGAATGACCATGCGCGCCGCCCCGCCACGCCCTGTCACGAGCGAAGTCCATTTCACGTTCGACGATCAGACCAAGATGGACGCGGGAGTGACGGTCACGGCGCTCGACGACCCGCGGGGCCAGTCGCGCGGCGCGGTGATCGTCATCGAAGACCTGACCGAATTGATCGAGGCGCAGCGCCGAGCCGCCTGGAGCGAGGTCGCGCGCCGGATGGCCCACGAGATCAAAAACCCCCTCACGCCGATCCGGCTGTCGGCCGAGCGGCTGGCCAAAAATCTGCTCGATGGGGGGAGGCCCGAGAACGGCAAATCCGCCCGCCTGAACGAACGGCAGGCGGAGCTCGTGCGCGAATGCACGGCGATGATCGGCGCCGAGGTCGCGACGCTGCAGCGCATGGTCGACGAGTTTTCCAACTTCGCGCGACTGCCGAAGGCGGCGATGGAGACCGCCTCTTTGAACGAAGTGGTCGTCAATTCGCTGAAGCTCTACGACGAGCGACTGAACGGCATCCGCCTCACGACGAGGCTCGCGCCGCGCCTCCCCATAGTGATGATTGACTGCGAACAGATCAAACGCGCGCTGGTGAACCTCATCGACAACGCGGCGGAGGCGATGGCGGACCTCGCCGGAGATCGCCGCATCACCGTCATCACGCGCGAAGTCCCCGAGCGCCGGACGCTGGAGCTGATTGTCGCCGACAACGGCCCCGGCATCCCGCCCGAAGACCGCGAGCGCATCTTCGAACCATATTTTTCGACGCGCAAACGCGGCACGGGGCTGGGCCTGGCCATAGTCAGCCGCATCGTCGCCGAGCACCAGGGGCGCATTCGCGTGCAGGAGAATTCGCCGCGCGGCGCCAGGTTCATTATCGAATTGCCCACGTATGAGCAATCAGGAGCAGGACAGACCTTGGTCTCTCTGTAGCAGAGCTAAATTCCGTTGCACCCATTCTGAAGTATGGCGCATTCAATCCTCATAGTTGACGACGAACCCGGCATTCGCCAATCGCTCACCGGAGTGCTCGAAGACGAAGGCTTCGCGGTCACCACGGCGGCGAGCGGCGAAGAATGCCTGCAGTCCTTCGAGCGGCGGCTTTACGCCTGCGTGTTGCTCGACGTCTGGCTGCCGGGCATCGACGGCCTCGAAACCCTCGCGCGGCTGAAGGCAAATTACCCCGACATAAGCGTCGTGATGATCTCGGGACATGGGCGGATCGACATGGCAGTGCGCGCCACGAAGCTCGGCGCATTCGATTTCATCGAGAAGCCTCTCTCGCTGGAAAAGACCGTCCTCGTAGTCAAAAACGCGATCCGCCAGCGCGAACTCGAAACGGCGAATTCGGAGTTGCAGGAAAAGCTCAAGCGCGGTTACGCGATGATAGGAGTCTCGGCGCCGATGCGCGCGCTGCGGCAACAGATTGCTTACGCCGCGCCGACCAGCGGGCGCGCGCTGATTTACGGCGAGTCAGGGACAGGCAAGGAGTTGGTAGCCCGCGCGCTACATTCGCAGGGCTTGCGCGCCCCGCGCCCGTTCATCGAAGTCAACTGCGCCGCCATTCCCGACGACCTGATCGAGTCCGAATTGTTCGGCCACGTCAAAGGGGCGTTCACCGGCGCGACGCAGGCCAGGCGCGGCAAATTCGAGCGCGCCGACGGCGCGACGCTCTTCCTCGACGAAGTCGGCGACATGAGCCTGAAGACACAATCCAAAGTCCTGCGCGCGCTCGAAGAACAGCGCTTCGAACCCGTCGGCTCGGAAACCTCCGTAGCCGTCGACGCCCGCGTCATCGCTGCGACCAATAAAAAACTCGAAGCGGAAATCGAGCGCGGGGCATTCCGCGCCGACCTGTTCTACCGCCTCAACGTCATCCCATTCGAAATCCCGCCGCTGCGCGAACGGCTGGAAGACGTGCCGGCGCTGGTCGAACACTTCAACTGCGAGTTTTCGCAAGCCCACCGCAAACCGCCGAAAGATTTCATGCCCTCGGCGATCGAGCGAATGCGTAATTACGCGTGGCCCGGCAACGTGCGCGAGCTGCGCAACACCGTCGAACGCGTGATCATCATGCGCGCGCGCAACGAAATCGACGCCGACGACCTGCCCATCCTCGGAGCCGAATCGCCCCCCGCATCGAGCTACAATTTCGACTCCTACCGCGAAGCCTCGGAGACTTATGAACGCGAATACATACTACGCAAACTGGCTGAGACCGACGGCAATGTCTCCCGCGCAGCCGAGTTGATGAGCATCGACCGCAGCCATCTCTATCGAAGGATGAAGGCTCTTGGGATCAACAGGGCCTAGATTCGGGGCAAATAAGAAAGCCCGCCGATCGATCGGCGGGCTTTCCAAAGGCGGCCAGAATATTGTTTTAGTAAGGGTGGAAGTTTCCCCAACGGTCATAGTAGCCAGGTTGACGATTACGATCGTTGTAATCATTACGGCTATACCGGTCGTTGTTGCGAAATCGGTAGCCATTAGCGTTTCGGCTATAGGCCTCGACGTAGCCGCTCTGAAAGCCCTGGCGGTAGTAGAAGCCGCCGAGTTGATAGCGAATCGATGCGGACGGCTTGGAACTGAGACGCGCGAGGGCATCCCGTCGCCCTGCGATCAGCCCGTCATTGTAACCTCTTCGCTCTTCGAGTTGATCCCGACTACTGTAGATCCTGCCGTCATAGCTACGGGTGGGCGCCTGCCGGTCCTGGGCGAAAGCGTTTGGGCCGGCGGCGACTAAGAACGCCGTGGCCAGGGCGATTGAAAGGCCGGTCGTTTTCATTGTTTTGACGATCATATCTGTCCTCCTTTTCCTCGTAGTCCTTCTCGGCTTGATTACGACGTCGCTTCCCCAAGCGACTGTGTTTCCGGATTTCGCCTGACTCTATTGCATTTGGCGGACCATGCGCTTCGTTCATTCCAACTCATTGATTTTTCGGCGCAATGCGGTATCGAGGAGTTTTGAGAAGCCCCGGTCGGGCGCACGAAAACGTTGAAGCCTGAACTAAAAGGGGTTTCCCTTATGATTGCGCCGGCGCCTCTATCTCATTGGCGGTTCGCGGCGGGCGTTCGAGTCGGTTGCATAAACTTAGTGTATCTTGTACACTTTGCGCATCGTGTACGAAATACACTAAGTCACAACATCACAGGAAACCAAAGGGTGAAAGTCGCGGCGGGAGGGTAGGGCGAATTGGCGGTTCGCCTTGACTACTTCGATGCGGCCTTTCGGGAAAACCAGGCAAACCGCCGGTTTGCCCTACACTTTTCGGAGGAGAGCCGAGATGACAATAAGCGCCACAACATCCCATAACCCGGAATTCGCCGTCGGAGCTGCGCCCGCGACGGCGCTCGACCGCGGCGGAGTCAAACCGATTGACCACTACCTCAACCTGGGCGAGACCGAGATTTACGAGCGGATTCAGGAAGCCAGGCGGCGGTTGGGCGACCGGGTCGTCATCCTGGGCCACCACTACCAGCGGGACGACGTGATCTGCCATGCCGACCTGACCGGCGATTCATTCAAGCTCTCGCAACAGGCGGCGACGCGACAGGGCGCCGATTACATAGTTTTTTGCGGCGTGCACTTCATGGCCGAGTCGGCCGACATTCTTAGCGCGAGTCATCAGCAGGTGGTCCTGCCTGACATGGCAGCCGGATGCTCGATGGCCGACATGGCCCGGCTCGAACAGGTCGAAACAGCCTGGGAGCAGTTGCGGGAGATCGGGCTCGAGTCTTTGATGCCGATCACTTATATGAATTCGGCGGCTGACATCAAAGCCTTCTGTGGCCGTCACGAAGGCGTCGTGTGCACTTCATCAAACGCAGTTCCGCTCTTCGATTGGGCGCTCGGGCGGCGCGAGAAATTGTTCTTCTTCCCCGACGAACACCTGGGGCGCAACACGGGCGTAAAATTCGGCATCCCGCTCGATCAGATGGTCGTGTGGGACCCTCGCCTGGAGTTGGGCGGCAATGCCAAAGACAGATTGAAGAACGCGAAGATGATTTTGTGGAAGGGTTTCTGCTCGGTTCACGGGCGATTCCAGGCGCGACACGTCAACGACCGCCTCGCCGAATACCCCGGCGTCAAAATCCTGGTCCACCCCGAATGCCGCTACGAAGTGGTCGCGAAATCGGACCTCAACGGCTCGACCGAATTTATCATCAAAACAATCGCTGAAGCCCCCGCCGGCAGCAAATGGGCGGTCGGCACGGAACTCAATCTGGTCAACCGCCTGGCAAAACGCCATACGGACAAATTCGTGACGCTGCTAGCGCCCGACCTGTGCATGTGCGCGACGATGTTCCGCATTTCACCCGAAAATCTTTTGTGGGCGCTGGAGAATCTGGCTGAAGGAGTCGTCGTCAACCGGATAAAAGTAGACGAAGAGACCGCCCGGTGGGCGAAAGTCGCGCTCGACCGAATGCTGGCGATACAGTGACGGGGCGACGGGGCGACGGGGCAACCAGGGGACAGGGCGGCGGGAAGAGAAGTAGTTTAGTCCTGAAATCGAAAATCGCCCGTTCACCCCGTCGCCCCGTCGCCCCGTCGCC
>DATEMG010000056.1:0-2290 GCA_035275805.1 Blastocatellia bacterium | reverse complement strand
ATAACCTTCTTTGTTGAAGGGCCTTTTGCCGACAATCGCCAAGCCTGATACCATATGGCCGCACGGCGGCGCCTGGCGCTGACCAGGAATTAAGGCGGCGCGCTTGTCGCCGCGATCATCCACCTTAATAGTCATCCTATAAATATCCTCCAAGGAGATCCTCTTGAATCGGATCAGAGTTTTGCCGCTATCCGTCGCGCTACTGTTGGTCATATGTCTGCCCGGCGGCGCGCAACAGGTTCAAATTTCGTCAAAGCCGAATCCGCAGATCGAGAAGATTCTCGGCGCGATTTCCGCGGCCAATATCGAAGCGATCATGCGCAAACTGGTCGGGTTCGGCACACGCCACACGCTGTCGTCGCAGGACGACCCCGCGCGCGGAATCGGCGCGGCGTGGCGCTGGATCAAGGAAGAGATGGATCGTTACAGCCGCGAATCGGGGGGGCGGCTGATTGTTACCACGGACGAGTTCATTCAGCAGCCGACGCAGCGCGTGGCGCAAGCGACTAAAGTCGTCAACGTCGTCGCTACGCTTCCCGGCTCGCAACCAGAATCGAAAGACCGTATCTATGTCGTCAGCGGGCATTATGATTCCTGCGTCTGCTCGCAGGGGATGACCGACGCCACAAGCGACGCGCCGGGCGCGAGTGATGACGCCTCCGGGACGGCCGTCGTAATGGAGATGGCGCGCGTCATGTCGAAATATCAATTCGACGCGACGCTGGTCTTTTTAGCCGTCGCGGGCGAAGAGCAGGGGTTGCTCGGCGCTGCGCATTGGGCCGAAGAGGCGAAGGCGAAGAACCTGAACGTCGCCGCGATGTTCACCAACGACATTGTCGGGAACACGGCGGGCGGGAATGGCGTGAAAGATAACGCGCGCATCCGGGTCTTTTCGGAAGGAGTGCCGACGACCGAGACAGAGGCGGAAGCCCGCGTACGCCAGTTGAACGGCGGCGAAAACGACGGCCCCTCGCGGCAGCTCGCCCGCTATATCAAAGAGGCCGCCGAGCGCTACCTGAACAAGTTCGAAGTGACGCTGGTATTCCGCAGGGATCGTTACGGGCGCGGCGGTGATCACAACGCCTTCCTGCAGCGCGGCTATCCGGCGGTGAGATTCACGGAGCCGAATGAGGATTTCACCCGCCAGCACCAGCGCGTCCGTGAAGAGGACGGGGTAAAATACGGCGACGTGATCGAGATGGTCGATTTCCCATACATTGCGCAAGTCGCCCGCGTCAACGCGGCGGCTATGGCTTCAATGGCTCTGGCGCCCGCCTCTCCTTCGGACGTCAGTTTCAAATCTTCGCGTCAGGAATACAACACGACTCTGACGTGGAAGCCGAACGCCGAGCCCGACGTCTCCGGCTACCGCGTCGTCTGGCGCGAAACTTACCAGCCGTTCTGGCAGCGCGGCGTCGACGTCGGGAACGTGACCGAATATGTGATGAAGGGGCTCTCGAAAGACGATTATTTCTTCGCAGTCCAGGCGATTGACAAAGACGGCAACGCCAGCGCGCCTTCGTTCCCGAAATCGCCGCCCCGTACGCGGCGGCAATAAAATTCCTGGTCCGTCGAGGTTTTATGAAGTATCGAAAGTTCCACTCATCTTTTTTGTCAGCTTGTTTTTTGTCGGCGGTCGTCATGACCGGTTCTGCGGCGGCTCAACAGCCGGGCAAGATAAAACGTCCCGTCAAGAATCCCCCGCAATTCCCAAACATCATCGATCTGGAAAACAAAGATGCGAAGCAGACTGAGCGACAGGCCGATCAGCAGGACAACGCTCCGGTCGCCGACGCTGGAGGCCAGACCGATTCGCTGGCCGTGGCGGTTCAATCGCTCGCGAACGAGCTGCGGGTGTTGGGGCAAGAGCTTCGCTCGCTGAACATCCGCGGGCAGGCGCAGTTCGAGATGCTGCGGATTACGCGCAACGATATGCGGATCGATTATTACGAGCGTGAACTGAGGCCGGTGCGCGACCGCATCACAGCGCTCGAATCAGACGAGCAATTGTTGCGGCAATTGATGACGCGCGAAGGGTTGTTGGCTCAGACCGCGAGCATGCCGACCCTCAACCGCGAAGAGTCGATGAAGCAGTTGAGAATGCAGCACGAGGTGCGGTTCCGCGCCATCCAGTCCGAGCAAGAGCGCCTGCGCAAGCTAGAGGCCGATCTGACGGCGTCGCTCAAAATTTATCAGAGTATCAGCCGCGAAGCGGAACAGAAAATTCAGGAAGCTGAAGACACGTTGAAGAATATCGAGTCCGGACGAAAACAGTAGGGAATGGGGAGTG
>DATEMG010000055.1:0-8162 GCA_035275805.1 Blastocatellia bacterium | reverse complement strand
CGGGGACGCATCCGGTAGTCGTTGTCAGCCACGATTTATGGCAAAGCCAGTTCGGCGGCGATCCGCAGTTGGTAGGAAAGACGATCAGGCTAAACAACCAGTTGTACACCGTCGTTGGGATTGCGCCTGCAGGATTCAGGGGCGCGAACGCCCCATTCGGAACAGCGGTGTGGATACCGGCAATGATGATCGAGGCGACCATGACGGTTCGCCAGTCGCCGCCGCCGCTCAACGACCGCGGCCATGAGTTCGCCGCCATCGGGAGACTCAAACCGGGCGTCTCGCTCGAGCATGCGCAAGCGCAATTGGAGACGCTCAATCGCCAACTCGAACTCGCCGACCCGCTGCCTGAGGCCCGAAGGCGCGCCAATGATGATCGGTCGCTGAGACTTGTTCGCTCGCAGGGCCTCATTGTTCCATTTCGCCGGATGGCGAATAAGGCGACGGAGTTGTTGTCGACGGTGGTCGGTCTAGTCCTATTGATCGCCTGTGCGAACGTAGCGAACCTGTTGTTGGCGCGCGCGGCGGCGCGGCGCAAAGAGATAGCCGTTCGACTGGCCCTGGGCGCGGGACGAATGCGCCTGATCCGGCAATTACTGACCGAGAGCTTTTTGCTGGCGCTGCTTGGAGCGGTCGCCGGGTTGCTGATCGCGTTCTGGATCAATCAGGCGTTGATGGCGCTGGAGCCGCCCGTGCCCGCCGCCTGGAATTTTCAGATCGACTTGCGACTGGACGCGGCGGCGCTCGGCTTCACCGTATTGCTCACCTTCGTCACTGCGCTGCTCTTCGGGTTGGCGCCGGCCCTGCAAGCTTCTAAACCCGATCTGGTTCTGGCGTTGAAAGACGAGGCGCCCGCGCTGGCGCCGGTCAGGCGATACCTGCGCTGGTTGAGCCTGAGAAATGCGCTTGTGGTTGCGCAGGTCGCGGTTTCGCTCGTCCTGCTTGTCGGCGCAGGGCTGTTCATACGCAGCCTCCAACACGTCCAGCGACTCGATCTGGGCTTTAAGACAGAAGACCGACTGGCTTTGACGCTCAACCCGGCGAAGCAAGGGTATGATGAGGCCAGGACCAGAGAATTCGTCGCACAGGCCGTCGAACGTCTCAACGCGGCGTCGGGTGTCGAACAGGTGAGCGCCGCCAACTTTCTGCCGCTCGACGTCCTGAGACTCGGCGCGCGGATTGAGGTCGAAGGCCGCCCGACTCCCCCTGACGCGCAGCCGACATTCGGTACGGATCAAGTGGTCGGCCTCAATTACCTGCGCACGATGGGGACGCGGCTCGTGCGCGGGCGCGATTTTACGACGCGGGACACCGCCGGCGCGCCGCGCGTCGCCATGATCAACGAGTGGATGGCCCGCCATCTCTTCCCCAACGAAGATCCTCTCGGCAAACGATTGCGCATCGGCGCGCCGTTCGCGTCACTGTCGGACGCGCCACTTTGTGAAATCGTTGGCGTCGTGGAAGACGTAGCCTTCGATCTCGGCGAGCGCTCCGGGCCAGTGGTTTATCGCCCGCTGGCGCAACAAGGCTTTCAATCGATCACACTGGTTGTCCATACAAAAGGCGATCCGAAAGCGCAGATCGCCGCCGTGCGCAGCGCAGTGCAGGCCATCGACGACAACCTACCCGCGCAGGAGATCAAAACGCTGGAAGAGATCGTCAGCCTTCAATTCTGGCCCGCGCGGATGTTGGCGGGATTATTGGCGTCCTTAGGCTCTGTCGGATTACTGCTCGCGTCGATCGGCGTCTACGGCGTGATGTCGTATTCGGTCGCGCGGCGCACGCGAGAGATCGGCGTGCGTATGGCGATGGGCGCGCAATCGCGCGACGTCGTGAAGCTGATCGTCGGTCAGGGGTTGGGATTGGCTTTTGCGGGCGCGGCCATCGGACTGGCGCTGTCGGCGGTGTCGACGCGCTTCTTGTCCAGCCTGCTTTACGGCGTCAGCGCGACCGACCCGGCGACATTTGCGGGGGTCGGTTTGTTCCTGATCGGCGTGGCGCTCCTGGCCTGTTACCTGCCGGCGCGGCGCGCGACCAAAGTTGATCCACTGGCGGCTCTTCGGCGCGACTGACGTCGCCTTGCTCATTTCAAACGCCGCGCTTCGCGCTGGATTGAATCGTGGCTTAACCGCTCAACTAATCAATCACGAAAAGGAGTTAGAAATGAAAAAAATATTCCTGCTTTCAATCCTGCTGACGGTCGCGGTTTCAGCCGCTGTCGCAAGTTATACGCGCGCCTCGCAGAATCGCGACGTCGCATCTCTAACCGGGGTTTGGAAAGGGAGTTTCCCGGAAGCGCCAACGGTGCCAGCCGTGGAAATCACATTGAACATTCAGTCGGGCCAATTGGCGGGCAAGGTTATTTTCTACATGGTCGTAAATAACGGCACAGGCGCCGAGATCAAAGGGAAATCCGAAGCGCCACTCATTGATCCTGTCTTTGACGGCCAGGTTCTTTCTTTCAAGGTCGAGCGGAAAGACGGCTCTTTCTTCAAAGGCCGCATCAAGTTTGTCGCCGAACATGAAGCCGTAATCTCCTCTAACGACCGAGATACAGGCGACGAACTGGCGATAACCCTGCGCAGAGAAAAATAAATGATGGGGGCGGAATGGGCGATTCAACTCAACCAACTCGGTTTCGTTTCTGGCTCTGGCTGATCCGCGTCATCGGTGTGATCGTGCCTCGGCGTTTGCGCGCAAACTGGCAGCGGGAATGGGAGGCCGAATTGCGTCATCGCGAAGAATTGCTCGCCCAATGGGACCGGCTGGACTGGCCCAGCAAGCTCAATCTGCTGCGGCGGAGTACGAGCGCGTTCTGGGACGCGCTGTGGTTACAACCGAAGAGATTGGAGGACGAAATGTTTCAGGATTTGCGTTACGGCGTGCGGATGTTGCTGAAGAACCCCGGCTTCACCGCCGTGGCCGCGCTCACGCTCGCGTTGGGCATCGGCGCGAACACGGCCATCTTCAGCGTCGTCAACGGCGTGTTGCTCAAACCGCTGCCTTACGATCAACCCGAGCAGCTCGTGAATCTCTGGGAGGCGGCGCCATGGGGGCTGAGCGAAGTTTCTCCTGGCGCGTTCATCGACTGGAGGGACGCCAACGAGAGCCTGGAGGCGCTCTCAGTGGTTCACGGCGCGTCGATGAATCTTGCCGGCGAGGGCCAGCCGGAGCGCCTCATCGGGCTGACGGTCTCGGCAAGTTACCTCCGGATTTTGCGCCTGCAGCCGATGCTCGGCCGCGGATTCTTGCCTGGCGAAGACAAGCCTGACGGCGACAACAAGGTAGTTGTCATTTCTCATGGGTTATGGCAGCGGCGCTTCGGGGCTGATCCTGGCGTCGTAGGGCGCGCGATTCGGTTGAACAGCGAGCCGCACACGGTCATCGGCGTGTTGCCGCCTAAAGCGGCTCTTGCCGGGCAAGATCGTAACGAGGACCGGCAGTTCTTGATTCCATTCGTCTTCGGCGCAGGCGAGGAGCACACCACGCGCGGCAACCATTTGTTTAATGTCATCGCGCGACTCAAGCCGGCCGTCACGCGCGAGCAGGCCCAGACCGAGTTGACAGCCGTCAAGAGGCGGTTGCAGTCGCTCTATCCGAAAGGCAAAGAGGACTGGACCGTCAAGGCCGCGCCTTTACACGAGAGCGTCACGGGCGGAGTGAAGACGACGCTGCTCATGCTTATGGGCGCGGTGGGATTCGTGTTGCTCATCGCATGCGCTAACGTGGCCAATCTGCTTCTAGCCAAGGCGGCGAGCAGGCGGAAGGAGATGTCTATCCGCGTCGCGCTCGGGGCGAGTCGCCTGCGCGTCATCCGGCAGGTGTTGACGGAAAGTTCATTGCTCGGATTACTCGGAGGATCGCTCGGGGTCATACTGGCTTCTTGGGGAGCGCAAGCGTTGTCCGATTGGGGAGGCGGCGCTTTGCCGCGCGTCGAAGAGGTAGCCGTCGACGGGCGGGCGCTGTCGTTCTCGCTGCTCGTCTCGGTAGGCGCCGGACTGCTCTTCGGCCTGGTCCCCGCGCTGCAGGTTTCCGCGCCCAACCTCAATGAAACGTTGAAGGAAGGCAGTCGAAGTTCGGGCGCCGGGGCGGGGCATCGAATGCGCAGCGGGTTGATCGTCGCCGAGGTCGCGCTGGCGCTCACGCTATTAGCCGGCGCGGGACTGCTGGTCCGAAGCCTTTTTCGACTGCTGGATGTCGATCCTGGCTTCAATCCGCAAAATACGCTGGCTATGGACCTGTCACTGCCCCAAGCCAAGTATCCGCCTGCTAGCGACGCCCGGTCGCGATTCTTGCACAGTGTATTCGAGAAACTGGAAAGGGCGCCGGGAGTGGAGGCGGTCGGAATGGCTTCGAGCGCGCCAATGTCGGGGGTGTACAACGGCACGGAAGTGAAACGGGCCGACCGGCCCGAACAGGAATACCACTCGACGTTCAATTCCGTGAGCGGAAATTACTTCAGCGCGCTTGGGATTCCGGTTCTGCGAGGCCGCGTCATTTCCGATCGCGACGATTTCACCAACGATCTGAATTTCACCAACGATCAACTGGTGGTGATTATCAATGAGGCGTTGGCGAAGAGGATTTTTCCGAACGAAGACCCGCTAGGCAAACGGCTACGCTTTTGGAACTATAAAGGCCGCGATCTGGAGTGGGAAATCATCGGGATTGTCGGGAATGTTCGACAGATGAGACTGGATGACGCCTTTCTGGATCGCTTCTATATCCCGCAGGCCTTCTTCTCGCAGGGCGGCAGTCTGGTGGTACGGACGAAGGGCGAGCCGCTGGCCCTCGCCGAATCGGTCCGCAAGGAAATACTCGCGCTAGATTCGGAAGTCCCGGTGTCGAATGTCCGCACGATGGATCAGGTCATTGCGGGCTCGCTTTCAGACCGCCGATTTACGCTCACGCTTCTCGGAATCTTCGCCGCATCGGCGTTGGGACTGGCAGTCATCGGGCTTTACGGCGTCATGGCCTATGCGGTGACGCAGCGCGCGCATGAGATCGGCGTTCGCATGGCTCTGGGCGCGCGGCGCGCTGATGTTCTGTGGTTGGTCCTGCGACAGGGCATGCGGCTCACGACGCTGGGTCTCGCCGTCGGACTAGCCGGCGCGGTCGCGCTGACTCGCGTCCTGAGAAATCATCTCTACGAAATCGCCCCAACCGACGCGACGACCTTCGTTTCTGTTTCGCTGCTGCTCGTCCTCGTCGCTTTGCTTGCCTGTCTGATTCCCGCCCGGCGCGCCACGAAGGTGGACCCGATGGTGGCGCTGCGGCGAGACTAAACTGATGGCTGATTCGATGCGAACAACCCGCTTTCGTTTCTGGCTCTGGTTGATCCGTATGATCGGAGTAATCGTGCCGCGCCGCTTGCGCGCCAACTGGCGGCGGGAGTGGGAAGCAGAGTTGCGACATCGCGAAGAATTATTGGCCCAATGGGATCGGCTCGACTGGCGTACCAAGCTTAACCTGCTGCGGCGCAGTACGAGCGCGTTCTGGGACGCGCTATGGCTGCAACCAAAAAGACTGGAGGACGAAATGTTTCAAGACTTGCGGTTCGGCGCGCGAATACTACTCAAGAGCAAAGGATTCACGATTGTCGCCGTGCTTTCGCTGGCCTTGGGCATCGGCGCGAATACAGCGTTATTCAGCGTAATGGATGCCGTACTGCTGAAGACCTTGCCGGTTGACGACCCGGAACGGCTCGTGTTGTTTGAATGGCAAGCCGGACTCACGTTCAGAACTAATGGCATGAGCGGCACGTCGTCCGAGGAAGCGGTGTTTCGCCAGGATATCTTTGAAAAGATGCGCGCCGCCGCGCAGGAAAGCCCGCTCAGCGATTTCTTTGCCTTCGCTCCGATCTATGAAGGGATCGTGGTGGCGGGCGATCAGGCTGAGATCGTCAAAGGGCAAGCCGTATCAGGCGGTTATTACGCCGGGCTGAGAGCGCAACCGATCCTGGGGCGCGCGATCACTGACGAAGATGACAAACCGGGCGCGACGCCAGTGGTTGTGCTCAGCCATCAATTTTGGCAGGAGCGGTTCGGCGCCGATCCCGCCGTCATCGGCCGGTCGCTCAAATTCAACAAGCAGTCTTTCACCGTCATCGGCGTGACGCCGCCCGCGTTCACGGGCACGTTGCAGGTAGGTTATTACCCTGCTGTCACTGTTCCGATTGCCTGCGAGCCGTTGCTGCGAGGCGCCAGAAGCAGATTGGACGCCTGGTGTCTGCATTTGATGGGACGGCTCAAACCGGGCGCGACTTACGAACAGGCGCGCGAAAGCTTGAACGGCGCTTTTCAAGCCACCGCCTTGGAAGTCATGCCGCCTCCGAGCAATCAGAATGAGCCGGCGCAACTCGATCCGAAAGATTACCCGCGCCTGGTGGCGCAATCGGGCAGCCGAGGGATGCTGGACGATCGCAGGGAATTTTCAGCGACCATTTATGGACTGTTCATCGTGGTGGCGCTCGTGCTTCTGATTGCATGCGCCAATGTGGCGAACCTGTTGCTGGCGCGGGCGGCCTTGCGTGGCCCCGAAATCAGCTTGCGACTCGCGGTCGGCGCGGGGCGCTTGCGGCTTGTACGGCAACTGCTGACCGAAAGCGTTTTGCTCGCGACGTTGGGCGGCGCAGTCGGCGCGCTCTTCGCCTTCTGGGGCAGGAGCGCAATTCAAGCGTTGACTGACAAGGACGCGGGATTTTTACCGAACGACGTTGACGTCAGTCTAAACTGGCGCGCGCTGGCCTTCACGTTTGCCGTCTCGCTACTGACCGGCGCGCTGTTTGGATTGGCGCCCGCGTGGCGCGCGACGAACCCGGATTTGGCGACCTCGCTTAAACAGAGTCGCCGCACGTCAGGCGCAGTGTCGCGCTTGAGCAAAGGGCTGATAATCGCGCAGGTCGCGCTCTCGTTGCTGATTTTGGTTGGCGCGGGTCTGTTCATCCGCACGCTCTACAACCTGCAACGAGTCAATCTGGGCTTCAATCAGGAGAACCTCCTGATTTTCCAATTGAAGCCGGATCAGGGCGGGTACAAAGACGAACGGTTGTTTCAGTTCTATCAGCGACTTTTTGATCGGCTGGATAACCTGCCTGGCGTGCGCGGCGCGACGTTCCAGCGCACCGCGCTGATTGCGGACGACAATTCGGCCAACACCTTCTTGCTGTCCGGCGAGACGGAAATGACCGCTCGGGGGCACGGAACCAGCCGGCAGACGACGCGCGAGAACTATTTTAAGATGATGGAAATCCCGCTGTTGCGTGGGCGCGACTTCACTGCGCAAGATGACCAGCGCGCGCCTTTTGTCGCTATCGTCAATCAAACCTTCGCTCGCAGATATTTTCCCGACGATGACGCGCTCGGCAAGCGTGTCACATTTATTGATAGCAAACGCGAGGTCGAGATCGTCGGCGTCGTAGCTGACACGAAATATACGAGGCAGCGCGAAGAGCCCAAGACGCTGCTTTACACGCCCTGGCGCCAGGAAGGCGAAATGATCGGTGGGATGCATTTCGCCTTGCGTACTACAGGCGAACCGACCGCGCTCGCCGCCAGTGTGCGCCAGGTCGTGCGTGAACTGGACATCAATCTGCCGGTTACAGAAGTAACCACGCAAACGGCGCGCTCGCAGGCCACGTTGGGACGGGAACGCCTGTACGCGCGGCTCTTAAGTTTCTTCGGTGGATTGGCGCTCTTGCTCGCGGCCATAGGAATATCCGGCGTGTTGGCCTACTCGGTCGCGCAGCGCACGAACGAGATCGGCATCCGCATGGCGCTCGGCGCGCGACCGGCCGACGTGCTGTGGCTGCTGATCAGTCAAGGAATGAAGTTGGTATCGCTGGGGCTCGCCGTTGGAGCGCTTGGAGGATACGCCTTGAAGCGCCTGCTGGCCAGCCAGTATTTCGCGAGCGGCGCATGGCGGCGCCAAATAACTGGACAACTTTACGGTGTGGAGGGAACTGATCCGGCAACCTTCGCCCTCATCGCGTCGCTGCTGGCGTTGGTCGCGCTGCTGGCTTGCTGGCTGCCCGCGCGCAAAGCGGCGCAAGTAGACCCGCTAGACGCGCTTCGCCACGATTGAGGCGAACCCGTATGGCGCCGATGGCTGGTTCAACTCAAACAACTCGCTTTCGATTCTGGCTCTGGCTGATCCGCGTCATC
>DATEMG010000054.1:0-11135 GCA_035275805.1 Blastocatellia bacterium | reverse complement strand
CACAGGCTCTATGGCGAAGCGAGCGAACAGGTTGCCGCCACCCTTGTCCCAAGCGTCCCTGGGATATGCAAACGTTACTTTGTAGCGCCGCGTGCATAAATTCAACATACAAGCGAGCGCGCTTCAGATTGAGTCACGCTCGCTACCGCTCGCGGTACTGATCCGTACACGCGGTTGAAAACCGATCTATATGAGCGACGTACCAAAATTCAGACGGCTGATCTCTTCGTTTACCCTGGGGCTCTGGCTTCTCTTTACGGGCTATGCGCATCAAGCCAGACCGGACGGCGCAGCCAGTCGGGAGAAGCAAGCAGAGCAGAAGGCGCTGGAGCAAAAAGCATTCGCTTTGATTGAAGAAATCATCGCGCAAGCCCCAACTCTTAAGCTTGTTGAGAACCGCGTGATGATTCAGGCCACTGCCGCCGGGTTGATCTGGAAGCAGGACGAAAAGCAAGCTCGCGCAGTTTTCAAAACCGCTATCGCCGGCCTGGCGGAGATCACGAGCGCGATGGATCAGAGCGATCCTCAGTATGACGGCATGGCTCAGACGATCTCGGAGTTGCGTCTGAACTTGCTCGATATGATCACGCAATTCGATCCTCAACTGGCGTTGGATTTTCTGCGCGCCACACGTCAACCGTCTCCGCCCTGGCGCCATTCGTCTTACTCTCCACCGGACATCGAAATCCAACTCGAAGTGAGACTTGCCGGATTGATCGCGTCCAAGGATCCTCAGCGGGCTTTGCAACTCGCGCGCGCCAGTCTGGCCAAGGGGCTTTCTTACGAACTGATCAACACGCTCTCTCAGTTGCGATCCAGCGACAAGGAGGCGGCGGCGACTCTTTCCCAGGAGATTATTGTTAAGCTCAGGGCTGAGGACAGGATGACTCAGGACGTCAGCGGGATCGCCTTGAGCCTGGCGCATATGTTCCGGTCCCAAGAAGGGGATGAACGAACTTTTCGTGAACTGCTGAACCTGTTGGTAGGATCTGCGCTCAATACCTCACTCAGCAGCAAGATTAATCAAGCGGAATTACATCTCGCCCAGAATTTTCTGTCACAACTCCGACCGTTTATGCCGGAGATTGAAAAATACCTCCCGTCGCGGGGCGCCACTGTCCGCCAGAAGTTTGCCGAACTGGATCGAGTGAGCGATCTGTATAACCGCAGTCTGAAGGATCTTTACAAGCTAACGCCGGATGGATCGGAGGAGGCGGCGCTGGAGGCGGCGGCAAAGACGCCACCTGAATCCCGCGGCCCCCTCGGCGCCCTCGGCAATGGATATCAGCAGGCGCCTCCAAAGGTCTCGGGCCAAGGGGAGTATGACCGCGCGCGACAGATCGCCAACAGCGAAGCGATGGATCCGATACAACGCAAGGAAATGTTGGAAGAGATCGATCGGCAGGCGCTCTGGCAGTCGATCAATCAGGGCCGGCTGAATGAAGCTCGGCAAATGGCAATGAAACTGAAGTCAGGCGATGAACGCGTCTCGGCGCTGATTCAACTTGCCGGAATAACCTCCAACCAGAAAGACCCAGAAAGCGCCCGGCAGCTTCTGGCAGAGGCGTTCGACACGATTGCCGGGAAGGCCGCCGACTACCAGCGCCTTCAGTCCCAACTGCAGTTGGCCCAGGCTTACGCGCCGTTCGATCGGGATCGCAGCTTCGAGATCATGACCCAGATCATCAATCAACTGAACGAGCTGATGGCCGCCGCCGCCGTGCTCGACGGTTTTGAAAACAATTATCTGAAAAACGGCGAATGGGCGCCCTCCGGCGGCGGCGCTTTGAGCAATATGATCGTCGCTTGCAACCTACAGATAGCCGCCCTCGCTCGCGTCGATTTAGACGGCGCCAAGTCTCTCGCTGACCGGTGGCAACGGAGCGAAATCCGACTCAGGGGGAGGCTCATGATTGCGCAGACTATCTTGACCGGCTGATTACGGAACCTATAAAGGCGCCAATAGAACGCGGATGACGCGGACGGGCGCGGATCATCGCAGATAAAACCAAATGTAGTTCAGCGTCAATCCGCTCTATCAGCGTCATCCGCGTTCTATTAGCCTGTACACTGATCTGAAAACTGCTCAATTTCACTAAATCAAAGGGAGAGAACACGTGTATAGCTCCAATATCCTCAACAACCAGTACTGGACGCGGATGGTAAGGATAGTGTTATTAGCCCTGACTACGTTGATGATGGCGACGGCTGCCATGGCGGCCGCGCCGGTGGGCCAGACCATCTGGTTGAGAGCTGTTTCTACCGGGCTATTTGTATCGGCGGATCAGAATCGAGGGTCATTTGCCCCACTTGTCGCCGACAGAACATCAGTCGCCGGCTGGGAGCAGTTCCAGATCGTCGATGCAGGCGGCGGCTTTATCGCCCTGCGCGCCGTGTCCAATGGCAGATTCGTCTCGGCCGATACAAACCGGGCCAACGTGCCGCTGGTGGCCGACCGCGTCACGCTGGGCGCCTGGGAGCAGTTCCAATGGGTCGACAACGCGGCGGGGCAAGTCCAATTGCGCGCCATCAACGTTAACAGCTATGTCTCGGCAGACCTCAACCTGGGCGCCTGGGGTCCGCTGGTGGCCAACAGAATCGCCCCTTCCGGCTGGGAAACTTTCTTTTGGGGCGTTGTGGGCTCGACCCCTCCTCCTCCTCCCGGCGCAAATCCCGATTTTGGTCCGAACGTGGCCATCTTTGAACCCTCGATGTCCACCGCAACGATCCAGACCCAGATCAACAACGTCTATAACGTTCAACGAACCAACCATTTTGGCCCGCAGCGCAATACGATGATCTTCAAGCCCGGCGTCTACAGTGGAATGAATATTCCGGTCGGCTTCTACACCCAGATCCTGGGGGTGGGGGCCTCGCCGGATAATGTCAGCATCACCGGCAACCTGCACTCGGATGCCTTCCTTTCAGGCGATAACGCCACCCAGAACTTCTGGCGCGGCGCCGAGGGCTTCGCAATCACGCCCTCCAGCGGCGTCATGCAGTGGGCCGTCTCGCAGGCGGTACCCTTCCGGCGCATGCACGTCCGCGGCGGCATGAAGCTCAACCAGAACAACGGCTGGTCGAGCGGCGGCTGGATGTCTGACACTCTGGTTGACGGCAACGTCAACTCGGCCACCCAGCAACAGTGGATCTCGCGCAACACCCAGTGGGGCAGTTGGACCGGCTCGAACTGGAACATGGTCTTTGTGGGTGTGGTTAACGCGCCGGCGGGCTCCTGGCCAACCCCGCCCTATACCAAGATCGCCCAGACCCCGATCGTGCGCGAGAAGCCCTTCCTGGTGGTCGACTCTTCAGGCGCCTGGGGCGTTCGCGTGCCGTCGCTGCGCAGCAACAGCGTCGGCGTCACCTGGGGTGGTGGTTCAACCGCCGGCGCGACCATCCCGATCTCCCAGTTCTACCTGGCCCGGCCGGGCGACACCGCCGCGACGATCAACGCTCAGCTTGCTGCGGGCAAGGACTTGATCTTTACGCCCGGCGTCTACGGATTGAATGGCGCAATCCAGGTCAATCGGGCCAACACTGTTGTGCTGGGGCTGGGCTTCGCCACCTTGCGCGCGGACACCGGGTTGCCGATTATGACAGTGGCTGACGTGGACGGCGTGACCATCGCCGGCCTGTTCTTCGACGCCGGCGGCGCCAACTCGCCGGTCTTGCTAGAGGTCGGCCCGAGCGGCAGCAACGCCAGCCACGCCGTTAATCCGACCGTGCTTCACGATGTCTTCTTCCGGGTCGGCGGCGCCGCTCCAGGCCGCGCCTCGGTCAACATGCGCATCAACAGCCACAATGTGATTGTGGACCACACCTGGATCTGGCGCGCCGATCACGGCGCCGGCGTGGGTTGGACCACAAATCCCTCGGCCAACGGCCTCGTTGTCAACGGCGCCAACGTGACGATCTATGGTCTTTTCGTCGAGCACTACCAGCAATACCAGGTGATCTGGAACGGCGACGGCGGGCGGGTCTATTTCTACCAGTCGGAGCTGCCCTACGATCCGCCAAACCAGGCCAGCTGGACCAGCGGCGCCGGGACCAATGGCTGGGCCTCGTACAAGGTCGCCAACACAGTTACCAGCCATGAGGCATGGGGTCTGGGCATTTACAGCGTATTTACTAACCCCAACATCTTCCTGACGCGAGCGATCGAGGCGCCTAACAACGCCAACGTCAGGTTCCACAGCATGATTACAGTCTGTATAGGCGGCAACGGCGGGATCAGCAATGTGATCAACAACACAGGCGGCGCGACCGGGGCCAACGTCTCATTTACGCCCAAGGTCACCAACTTCCCATAAAGCTAAATCAGACTGGCAAGCATTAGGACAGAAGAAATAGCCACAGAGCCACAGAGACACAGAGAAAGAGAGAAAACGAGATTCTCGAGAAAGCTTCTTTTCTCTTTCCGCTCTGTGTCTCTGTGTCTCTGTGGCTATAACCTTTGGACATCTATCGTCCTCGCGCCTACAATGCGGGCGACCCAATCGAACATTCAAAACCGCACCGGAGGACAATCTAGATGACACGAAGAAGAACCCTTGCGTGTTTTCTGCTTCTGCTTTCGACTGCCGCCGCTCTGGCCCAGACGAAACAGGCGAGTAAGACAACAAACGATCCCGACAAGAAGGAATGGATTCAGCTCTTCAACGGCAAAGACCTCAAGGACTGGACGCCAAAGATCACCGGCTACGATCTGAACGACAACTTCGGAAATACATTCCGCGTGGAAAACGGCGTGATGACGGTCGGCTACGAAAAGTACGACAAGTTCGACAATCGCTTCGGCCACATCTTCTACCGCGATAAGTTTTCATATTACGTCATCGCCGTCGAGTACCGCTTCGTCGGCGAACAGTCGAAAGAAGGCCCCAACTGGGCCACCCGCAACAGCGGGATAATGGTCCATTGCCAATCGCCGCAGAGCATGGGCAAGAGCCAGGACTTCCCGATCTCCATCGAGGTCCAATTGCTCGGCGGTTTGGGCAAAGGCCCGCGCACGACCGCCAACCTCTGCACTCCCGGCACTAACGTCGTGATGAACGGCCAGCTATTCACCACCCATTGCCTCAACTCCACTTCGAAAACCTACGACGGCGACCAATGGGTCCGGGCCGAGGTCGAAGTGCTGGGCGATGAGCGGATCAAGCACATCATCGACGGCCAGACCGTCCTCTCTTACGAGAAGCCGCAGATCGGCGGCGGCACGGTCAATGGCTTTGATCCTGAGGTGAAGAAGGACGGGACGTTGTTGAGCGAGGGCTATATTTCGCTGCAAAGCGAGAGCCATCCCGTCGAATTCCGCAAAGTGGAGCTGCTCAATCTGGTCGGCTGCATGGATCGGAAGGCGTCGAATCACAAATCGTATTTCGTCAAGGCCGACAACTCAAAATGCCAGTACGCGAAGTGAAGGTCATCTTCTTCGACGCCGTCGGAACGCTGATCGAGACTAGCGGCTGCGTCGGCGAAATCTACGTCCGCACTGCGCGCAAGTTCGGCTTTGACGCCGAGCCTCGAATCCTGCAACTAAACTTCGAACGTTCGTTTCGGCGCCAGCCGCCGCTGGCTTTTCCCGTCGGGACGCCTGAAACCGCATTGATCGAGCTTGAGAAAGGCTGGTGGCGCGATCTAGTGAGAGCGGTCTTCGACGGCCTCGGCTCGTTTCCGCGCTTCGAAGACTTCTTCGACGAACTCTTCGAGCGGTTTCGCGATCGCGAATTATGGCGCGTTTACGACGATGTCGAGCCGGCGCTAGCGGAACTGAAACGCCGGGGATTGAAGCTGGGCGTCATCTCCAATTTCGATTCGCGGTTATATGACGTGTTGAGGGCTTGTCGACTCGATCACTTCTTCGATTCCATTCACATCTCGACTCGCGCCGGCGCCGCCAAACCCGACCCGGTGATCTTTCAATCCGCATTGAATCATTACGCGATTGAGGGGCGACAGGCCTGGCACGTCGGTGACAGTTTGCGAGAAGACGTCGAAGGGGCAATGGCCGCCGGAGTCAATGCGGCTCTGCTTGACCGGGATAACCGCTTTGCCGAAAATTCGCCCGCGCCTCGAATCACAAGCCTCGATCAACTCGCTACTTTATTCGTAATAGAAGCTAACCGCCAAGACGCCAAGAGCGCCAAGAACGAAGATTGAGGATCGATGATGGCGCCATCGTGTAAGGCAATCCTCGATCTTCTATCCTCGACCTTGGCGGTCTTGGCGTCTTGGCGGTTGATTCGCATTCAGACCATTCGGGGGAAACCATGCAAAGCTTGAAAATCGCGCTGCTGATACTGGTCTGCGCGCTGACGATAAACGCGCAGAGTAGGCCTGAAGACAAAACCATCGCCGCAAAGACGGCGGGAATGATGAAGGTTGACGGCTATGTCCCGCTCTACTGGGACGCGGGCGCGGGCAAGATGTTGATGGAGATTTCGCGGTTCAATACCGAGATGCTCTATCAGGTCTCGCTGCCGGCTGGCGTCGGATCGAATCCCATCGGGCTTGATCGCGGTCAGCTTGGCGGGACGTACGTTGTTTACTTCGAGCGTGTGGGGCCGAAGGTGTTGATGATCCAGCCGAATTATCGCTATCGCGCTTTGAGCGAGGACGAGGCTGAGCGTCGCGCGGTAGCCGACTCGTTCGCGCGTTCGGTGATCTGGGGATTCAAGGTCGAAGCGGCTGAAGGCGACCGCGTCCTGGTCGACGCGACGGCCTTTTTCCTGCGTGACACGCACGGCGCGGCCGAGAGGCTGCGAGGGAGCCGCCAGGGCAATTACCGGTTCGACGAATCGCGCAGCGCGTTCCACCTGCAGCGCACAAAAGGCTTCCCGAAGAACACCGAGGTCGAGACGATCATTACGCTGGCCGGCGAGGAGCCGGGCGCGTTGCTTCGCGGCGTCACGCCGACCGCGAACTCGGTCACGGTCCGGCAGCATCATTCGTTCGTCGAACTGCCGGACAACGGTTACAAGCCGCGCGCCTACGACCCACGCGTCAGCGCGATGCCGATGATGTTTTACGATTACGCCTCGCCGTTCAACCAGTCGATCGAGAAACGCTGGATCAGACGCCACCGATTACAGAAGAAAGATCCGAACGCCGCCGTCAGCGAGGTCGTCAAGCCGATCGTCTATTACGTCGATAACGGCGCGCCGGAGCCCATCCGCAGCGCGCTACTCGAAGGCGCGTCGTGGTGGGCGCAGGCGTTCGAGGCCGCCGGGTTCAAGAACGCCTTTCAAGTCAAAATCCTGCCGCCGGACGCCGATCCGATGGACGCGCGATACAATATGATTAACTGGGTGCATCGCTCGACTCGCGGATGGTCTTACGGCGCTTCGATCTCGGATCCGCGCACGGGAGAGATCATCAAAGGCAACGTCACGCTCGGAAGCCTGCGCATCCGCCAGGACGTGCTGCTGGGCACGGGAATGATTTCGCCGCTCACGGCCCAAGGCGAACGCGGCGGGATGGAGAATTATTGCGAGGCGGGAGATTCGCCGGAGACTGAGTATCTAGCCATCGCCTCAACTGGCGACCCGGCTACCGATTCGTCGGCGATGGCCCTGGCCCGCATCCGCCAACTCTCGGCCCACGAGGTCGGCCACACGCTCGGCTTCTCGCATAACTTCGCCGCGTCGAGTTACGGGCGCGCATCCGTAATGGACTATCCCGCGCCGTGGGTCGAGATCAAAGAGGGCAAACTCGATCTCTCGAACGCCTACGCCGTCGGCATCGGCGAGTACGACAAGTTTTCCGTCAAGTTCGCTTACGCCGAATTCGCGCCTGCCGCCGATGAGATGGCCGAACTTGAAAAGATCGTTCAGAAGGGAATCGCCGACGGGATGATGTTCATTGACGACGGCGACGGGCGCGGCGTCGGGACGGCGCACCCGCTGGCGAGCGTGTGGGACAACGGCGGCGACGCTGTTGCGACGCTGCGTCACGAGATGGATGTGCGGCGCATCGGGCTAAAGAACTTCGGCTTGAACAACATCTCGACCGGGCAACCGCTGTCGGCTCTCGAAGCGAAGCTGCTGCCGCTCTATCTGCACCATCGTTACCAGCTCGTGGCGGCGGCGAAATCAGTTGGCGGGCTGTATTTCAGCTACGCGGTCAAGACGGCGAACGGCCCAAGCCCGGCGAAGTTCCGCGAGATCGTCCCCGCCGCCCGCCAGCGCGAAGCGTTGAAAGCCATCCTCGACACCATCAAGGTCGAAGAGCTGGCCGTCCCGAAACACGTAATCGAACTGATCCCGCCGCTAGCGACGGGGTTTGACGGCGGGACGTCGGAATACTTCAACCGCCGAACCGACCCGGCGTTCGATCCGATTGCGGCTGCGACAATCGCCGCTGACTTGGTCTATTCCGCCTTACTCGATCCTCGGCGCGCGGAAAGGTTGAATCAATTCCATGCGATTGATCAGAAGAATCCTGACTTTCTTGAAGTAGTTGCAAAGCTGTTGAATCGGGTTTGGCGCCTTCCGAATGCCGAGGGACAGGCTTATTACCATCTCGAGATCGCGATCGCCATGCAAGGTTTGTTAGTTACAAGGTTGATGGAATTGTCGTCTGATGGAGGCGCCTCACAAAAGGTTAGAGGAGTGGCGACTCACGTCCTCCGCCAATTGAACGCGGAAATCAAACTGAAAAAATACGATGTAGCAGTTGAATTCGAGACTCATCGCCGCCAGATGCAGGAAGACATCGAACGATTCCTCAATCGTCCCGATGCGGTCAGGCAGGCTACCAGACCGTTGCAGACGCCGCCCGGCGATCCGATTGGCAGTAATCGGTAGCTAATGATGCGCTGGGGCCTCAATTAATCGGTGAAATGACACAAATCGAAAAGCCGGTCGGCGTCGCCTGCCGACCGGCTTTTCGATTTGTGTCGTTGTCTTGAGGGATTGGATCTTACCGCCACGCGGTGAGTTTCACAGCCTTGCGAGCCGCCGGCCACCAGCGAACAACGATCGAAACGCCGCCGCGCCCGAAAACGCGCAATACAACACAACTCCAGCGGTTATTGGCGCTCGGGGGTTCGATCACGCCGACGCGGTCGCGGAAAGCGCGGGGGACTTCTACCGTGCCCGGCACGCCCGGCAACTCGATCGTGATTTCGCGTTGGTAGTTGACGCGCCCGCTCCATTGATACAGCTTCGGCCCGATCCTGCCGGAATCGTCGTGGTCATCATCGCTGTCCTCTCGACCCCTGTCGTCTCGATTCGGAGGATCGGGCAGGCGGCGTCGATTGAATGTGTCGCTGTCGCGTCTGCGGTTCGGTGAGTAGGAGCTGTCGGGATCCGAATCGCGATTCATATCGTCGCCCTGTCTGTGATTCGAGTCGCCTGTCGCGGAGTCGTTCTCGCGTCGATTCGCGCCGCCATTTTGATCTTTATCAGGTCCTTGAGAAGGATCGGGCTCGCTCTCCAGTTGCGGAGCGCGGTTGATGGCGATCTCCGGCGACGGCGCGGGCGGCATTTGAGGCCGCGCGCCGGGCGGGATCGGGGCAGGAGCAGGGGACGGCGTCGGGGGAATCGCCACGGGTTTGTTATTGGGCGTCGCTGAGTTCGCCATTTGAGGTTGTAGAGTGGGATCCGGCGCCGCTTGAGCGCCCGGAGTTGAAGCCGCTGCGCCGTTGTTATTCTGCGATGGCGCGCCCGCCGCCAATTCCAGCGAATCGGCGTCGCTGCCGACGGCCGGAGCGGCTTCAGGCGATGGCGACGGCGCCGCGACCACGTTCGCCGACACGTCCGCGGCCTTGCGATTCGACAAGGCTGAAGGCCATCCGAAAAGAACCGCCGCCGTTACGACGGCGATCAGCGTCGCCGCCGCCGCGACGGCGAATCTTCGCCGCCGCCTTCTGACCAGCCTCAAACTCGATTCGGCCGTTTCCTCAATTTCGACGGGGTCGACGTAAGGCGCGATTCCGTTTCCAGGTTCATATTGATCATCGGACTCCGGGGTTGCGACAACCAGCGGTATGAGTATCTGATTTGACGCCGTCCTTAGCTCCTCGCTCAACTCCTCGGCGCTTTGCTGCCGATCGGCGGGGCCCTTAGCCAACGCCCGCAGGATCGCCTTTTCCACAGCGACGGAGATTGCTGGATTGATCGATCGCGGAGGCTTCGGTTCGGATTGAATCTGTTTCAGCGCGACCTCGGTCGGCGTGCGCCCGGTGAACGGACGCCGCCCTGTCGCCATTTCGTAAAGCACAACGCCAAGTGAGTAGATGTCGCTGCGGTGATCAACCGGGTGGCTGGCGCACTGCTCCGGCGAAGCGTAAGCGACTGTCCCGGAGAGCGTTGAATGCTGTGTGAACGGGGGCGCCCCGGGAGGCTGTGGGAATTTTGCGATTCCGAAATCGATCAGTTTGATTGCGTAATCCGCAATCATAATGTTTCTCGGATTAATGTCGCGATGTACGATGCCGCGCGCATGGACCTCGATGAGCGCAGAGGCGACTTCGAGCGCGATGCCGACGGCCTTCGACGGTTCGAAGGCGCCGTCGCGGTCTATCTCGTCGCGCAGCGTGTGCCCGCGTAGAAACTCCATCACCACATAACGCAGATCGTCATTTATCATGCCCGTTCCCTCGAAGCGCACGATGTTCGGATGAGCGATTGTGGCCAGCGTCTCGGCCTCGCGCCGCATTCGTTCGAGCATCTCGTCCCAGTAGTCGCGCGCCCGGGCCGTGTCCATGGCGTAGTTCATTGCGCGGACGACCAGTTGGGCCGGATCGCTGACCTTAATCGCGACGACGCTGTCGGTCCCCAGGTCGGTCGCGGCGAAGATCGTCGAAAGGCCTCCCTGGCCGAGGCGGCGGTAGATGCGATAACGCTCGTCGAGCGTCAAGTTGATCAGAATGTCGAAATTCGGCTCGTGGGCTTGAGCGCAATGAGGACAGAAGACGGCGAACTCCGGAAGTTCACCAGAACAGCGCGAGCACAGATTCATAACTCTACTTCCTCTGGTCGTAAAGTTGATCAATTGGGGATTTCAAAGGGGTGAGCAGAGTATAGGTGAAAAGGGGAGTAAGCGCCAGATGAGAATGCGGAATGCGGAATGCGGAATGCGGATTGTAGATTGCGGATTGCATAATGACTGATCGTGATTCGAACTCACAT
>DATEMG010000053.1:0-4708 GCA_035275805.1 Blastocatellia bacterium | reverse complement strand
CACTCCCCACTCCCGCTCTCAAAAATCGAACTTCAATCCCACACGCAGCGTCCTCGGTTTGACCGTTCGTCGAGGTGTGAGGAAATCGCCCAGGCCCGCCGCGCCGAAATCGACGAACTCCGAGCCGAAGCTGAAGACTGTCGCGTTGAACGGATTGAACGCCTCGACCTGAAGTTCGGTCCTGCTTCTCTCGCCGAAAGCGAATTCGCGCGCCAGCCTCAGGTTGAGCGTATAGCGGGCGGGCCCCCGCCCGGCGTTGCGCGGCAGATTGCCAGACGAGCCGACGGTCGGGAGCGAGAACGCGCCGGCCAACGACGGGTCGAGCGGTTCGCCGGGGCGGCGCCAGACGATACTGCCAAGGTCGCCGGTGAAATTGGGCCTGTCGTTGTTCACGTCGTCGAGGTTGCGGTCGGCGCCGCCGACGCTGATATTGAATGGAGAGGATGAGCTGTAATTGAGCGCGCCTGAGAGATTCAGACGACCAAACCAGGCAGGGAAGAGGTAATTGCCGCTGATCGCCGCGCGATGGCGGGCGTCTTGCAGGCTCAAGGCGCGTTCACGCCGGAAATCCCCAACCACGAGCGGCGAGGAGGTGTTGACCACTCCGTCGTCGATCAACTTGCTCAGCGTGTAAGAGGCGCGCAGGAAGCCGCGCCTGGCGCCTCCCCACTGCGCTTCGAAACTCGCGCCATGATAGTAACTGTTCCCGCGAGATTGCAGTTCTTCAACTTGAGTGACGGACGGGTCGGGCCGAAGGTTGCGTAGCGCGGCCAGCGCCCCAGCGCGTCCGATCGAGTTATTTGCGGTCGAGGGGTTATTCAAGCCGATCACGACTATTCTTCTCCCTCCTTGAGTGATTGTTTGGCTCGGCGTCTGGCTCAGGCTGAAGCGCGCGACGTCGGCGTTTCCGGTGGCGGTTATTGGACGCTGAGCAGTGGCGGGATTGCGAGAATTGTCGAAATCGCGCGAGAGCAGGTAATCCATGAAATTGTCGAGGCCTGCGGGGAGGCGCGGGGCGTTGGCGTTGATCTCGCGCCAAAGATGCAGCCCACGATTGAAGACGTAATTAACCTCGACCTTGAAGCCTCCAGCGATTTCTCGTTCAAGTCCGAGTGACGCCTGGTAGCTTTCCGGTATGCGGAAATCGTCGCCGATCCGGCGCAGAAAGCCCGATTCGCGCACACCGAGTTCAGCGACTCGCGGGTCGTCATCGGCCAACACCGCCGGAAAGCGCAATTCGGTCAGCAGTCGTGCGGCCGCCGGGCTATTGGTGTCAATCTGGATTGCATTCGAGGTCAGAATGAAATCATCGAGCGTTCTCAGCAAGGCGCGGTTATAGAAGATTCCATAGCCCCCGCGCACGGCCGTTTTTCCGGTTTTGAACGGATCCCAGGCCAGCGATAGACGCGGGCCGATGTTGTTTCGGTCCTTGATTATCGTCTCGTTCTCCCAGCGCAGGCCAAATGAGAGCGTCAGGTTCTGTTTCGGCATCCAGTCGTCCTGGAAGAAAACGCCGATGTAGGCGTTGCGCAGTTCGGAATCGGTGTTGAATCGGTGACGGTAGCGCGAAGGCGTGTCGGCCAGAAAGTCGGCCACGGTGTCGAAATCGAAGGTCCCGGTCGTGTCGCTCAGGTCGACGAAGCGCGAACGTATGATCTGAGCGTCAACGCCGATTCGAGCCGTATGCGAGCCGCGAGAGTAATTCAGCGTGTCCTGGATTTGGTAGCGATCCTCGCGGCGATCAACTCCGGCAAGCGTGCTCGCGCCGGCCAACAGGTTTCCGGACCGCGTGAGCGGATTGGCGTTCGGGTCGCCCGCCACGTCGCGCGGGTCGTCGATATCAATGATGACGACCGGGTCGTCAGCCGGAGGGGCGAAGATGGGCGTAAGCCGCGAAAACTGGAAGCGCGCCGTATTCACCGTCCGCGATGAGAGGATGAGGTTGTCGGAGAAGGCGTAAGATTGGCTGTTGCGCCCGGAACTGAGAAGCGTGTCGAGCGTGCGCCGCCCGCCAGGAAAGCCGCGTTCATCGCGGTTGCGCGCCAGCGTGAAGAGAGCGAACGCCTCGTTCTTTTCGCTTAACCTGAAATCGACGCGCGATTGGAGGGTGTTGGCGACGCGGGGCGTCGTGACCGTCTCGTCGTACAGCCCGACATTCGCTCCGCCGTTGACCGTCTGCGCCTGGCCGCTTCTGTTGCGCCTTGTGGCGCCCAGATCGGCGCCGTTTGGCTTCGGCAGTGGGAACGCCGGATTGGCGTCAACAGGCGTGAGCGCGACTATCTCGGCGCGGTCGTAAACGTTATCATACTCGTAAGCGCCGAAGAAAAAAATCTTGTTCTTGATCAGCGGTCCGCCTAAGCTCGCGCCTGGGTTGTGGTTTTGGAACGGTATGCGGAAGCCGCGCGCGGGGTCTGCATTGCGGGCGTAGGAATTGGCGTTGAGGCTTTCGTCGCGGAAGTAGTAGAAGGCTTGCCCGTGTAGCTCGTTCGATCCACCGCGCAGGCGCAAGTTGACGCGACCGCCGGAAGCCCTGCCGTATTCGGCCGCGTATTGATTGGTGATGACCTGGACCTCTTCGACGGCGTGGGTCGAAAGGTTGATCCTTTCGCGCGCGCCGCGGTCATCGTTGTTGTCCAGGCCTTCTATGGTGATGTTGTTGGAGAACGGCGCCCCGCCGGCGCCCGAAAATACTCCGGCCTCTTCGGGCGTCGAGCGGAAGTCGTCTTTTACGTCGCCCTCGGCCAGATCGCGGACGCTCAGCGCGGGTTGCGCGACGCCGGGGAGCGTGAAGATCAGGTCGAGCGGGTTGCGCGACTCCGTCGGCAGTTTGTCGATCTGTTCTTTGGTCACCGTGCCGCCGACCACCGTTCGCGCGGTGTCGACGAGCGCCGGGTTAGTCGTGGCGTCGATTGTTAATTGCGCCTCGACGGCGGCGGGGCTGAGCTTGAAATCATGGCGGATGGTCGCGCCCGCGACGGCCCTGATCTTTCCGTAGCGGACGGTCTGAAACCCGGCGGCCTCGGCGCGAAGCTCGTAATCGCCGGGGGCCAGAGTGGCGCATCGGTATCGACCTTCACGATTGGTTTTGGTCTCGCGTTCGACGCCGACGCCAGTTCGCCGGACGAAGACGCGGGCATCGGCCATCACGGCCCCGCTAGAGTCGACGACGACTCCTTCGAAATTGACGTGATCCAGATCGTCAATTGATTTGATCGAACCGGCTGAAAAATGCGATGAGGAGCACAGCGCGCACACGACAAGCGCGAGAGGAATCATAGGTTTACCTCCTGAGGAAGGAACTGGCCGTAAATTTGGGAGCCAGTTTTTGTTGTCGGTGTTACTGTTTGGTGGTCGCTGCGGCGCGAATGATAGGCGCGCGCTGAGTCGGAGGCAAGAGGTTTTTTGCGAAAATATCTATTCAAGAAAAAAAGTGAACGAGGCGACGGACTTCATTCGTTGGCGCGTAATGCGATCAGGAGTTATTCTTGACGCCGCCGCTCATTCGCCTCCGGATGTGACCCATATGCCCGACGCGCCAAGATCTGGATTTCGCAGGGGGCCGACTGGATCAGTACCGCGAGCGGTAGCGAGCGGCCGTTAACGAAGGCTCCGCTCGCTACCGCTCGCGGTACTGACTCGTCGCCTCAATCGAGATCTTGACGCCTCCAACGTATCGATATGCAAAAACAGATCACAGATGATCCTTATTGGCCGCGAGCGAGCGCCTGGCTGGCGGGCGAATTCGCGCCGTCGTCGTCGGGCGGCCTGGCGGTCATCGGCGCGCCGCTGCGACTGGGTTCGATCACGCCGGGACGTTGTGATCTGGCGCCGGCCGCGGTTCGCTCAATCCTGCGGAAGTTCAGCGTTTATGACATCGAATCGGACGTCGATCTGCGGACGCTTGCCGCCCATGACCTGGGCGATCTGCCGCTCGCCGATCTGAGGCTTGAAGACGCCTTCGAGCCGTTGAGGGACGCGGTTCGCAATGCGCTCACAGGCGCCGACGCGGTCGTCGTGATCGGCGGCGACAACGGCGTGACGCGCCCTGCGGTTCACGGCGTCGCGGATTCGCTCGAAGAGTGCGGGCTGATCACCCTGGACGCCCATTTCGATCTGCGCGATCTATCGAATGGATTGACGAATGGGAATCCCGTGCGGGCGCTGCTGGCCGACGGGTTGCCGGGCGAGAACATCGTCCAGATCGGCATTCAGCCGTTCGCAAATTCGCAAGCCTATGCGCAGGTGGCCAACGACGCCGGGATCACCGTAGTGACGATGAGCCAGATTCGCGCCCACGGCGTCGAGCGGTTGTTGACCGAATCGCTCGGCGAGCTGTCGGAGCGCGTCGAACACATCTATGTCGACCTGGACATCGACTCGCTCGACCGAGTCTTCGCGCCGGCGACCCCGGGGTCACGCCCCGGCGGATTGACGCCCTACGAATTGCGCCGCGTGGCCTGGCTGTGCGGCGCGCACCCGCTGGTCCGCGCGATTGATCTGGTCGAAGTCGATCCGACGCAGGACGTGGCCGACGCGACTGTGATGGCGACAGCTTCGTGCCTGCTTTCGTTCGCTTCCGGGTTGCTGGCTAGAAACCAATGAACAAATCACTTGCCGTCATCGGGGCTTCACAGCTTGTCACTCTGGCAGGGCCCGGTCGCCCGCGCGTCGGCGCCGAATTGCGCGAGTTGGCGATCCTCAACGACGG
>DATEMG010000052.1:0-13454 GCA_035275805.1 Blastocatellia bacterium | reverse complement strand
CCACCGGTTCGGAATAAGCGGAGAGCAGATAGTTCAGGCGCGGAGTCTGATTGTTGATCTGTTGATCGAACGCATCTCCCGCACGGCGGTCGAGGAGAAATTCGGCGCCGGCGCCGGCGGCGGGCAATTCGCGATTGTGGCCCTCGGCGGGTACGGGCGGAGCGAACTCGCCCCGTATTCGGACATTGACATTATGTTCGTGCACCAGAATCGCAAGGACGCCGCGTTCGCCGCGAAGTTGAGCGAGGCGATTCTTTACCTGTTGTGGGACATAGGGTTCAACGTCGGGCACAGCGTACGCAGCCTGGGCGACTGCGTCTCTATGGCCAGGGAGGACGTCGTTTCTCGCAATGCGATGATCGACGCGCGGCTCCTGTGGGGCGATGCGAAGTTGTTTGAACAGCTTATAGACCGGCTCGAAGAAGAGGTCTTTGAAAAACAGAAGGCGGCTTTGCTGGATGAGTTGATGAAGGAGCGCGAGTCGCGCTACGCCAAATTCGGGGGCGCGGTTTGTATGCAGGAACCGAACGTCAAGGAGAGCGCCGGGGGCTTGCGCGATCTGCACGTGTTGCTGTGGGCCTCCCGCATAGCGCACGGGCAGGCGACGCTCGAAGGACTCGCCCGCGCCGGGGTCATTCCCGAACGGGACGCGAAGGCCATTGGGTCGGCTTATGACTTCCTGCTACGCGTGCGCAACGAGTTGCACTTTATGACGACGCGGCGCACGGACGCGCTCTCGCTCGATTTGCAGCAGGAAGTGGCGCGCAATCTGCGCTACGCCGATTCGGCGAAGCAGCAGGCGTCGGAGATCTTCATGCGGGATTACTACCTGCGCGCGCGGCTGCTGCGCCGCCTGTGCGAATCCCATCTTCAGCGCGCAGTGGCCGGGCGTCAGAAGAAGAGTTGGTTCACGCGCGCCCGCTCGACGGCGGCGATCGGCGGTTTCGTGATGAGCGACGGGGCGCTCGATCTGGTCGAGGCGGACGGCGAACCCGCCGGCGGGGTCGGCGAATTGGCGGAGATTGACGGCCAGCGGATGATGATGGCGTTTTCGTACGCGCAGGCGACCGGCGCCGGCTTCAGCGTGAAGTTGCAGGACGCGATTCTATCGAGTCTGCCTGTCGTGAATCGCGTGTTTCGCTCTTCAGCTGAAGCGGCGCAGGCGTTTTTGAAGCTGCTGCGGGTCAAGGGGCGGGTGGCGTCGGCGTTGCGCCTGATGCACGAACTGGATTTTCTGGGGAAGTTTCTGCCCGAATTCGGGCGCGTCACGTGTCTGGTTCAACACGATCTTTATCACCGCTACACCGTAGACGAGCACACGCTGCGGGCGATCGGGGCGTTGGACGAACTGGCGCTCTCGCGCGGCAGAGAGGCCGAGCGCTATCGGAATCTGTACGGCGAGATCAGCGACGCGGCCCCGCTGCATTTGGGCCTGTTGATGCACGACGTCGGAAAGGGCCTGGGAGGGAATCACACGGAGAAGGGGATCGGGCTCGCCCGAAGGGCGCTCGCTCGGCTCAGCCCGGAACCTCGAATGGTGGAGCAGGTCCTGTTCCTGATCCGCCATCACCTGACGATGTCGCACATCGCGCAGCGGCGCGACCTGTCGGACGAGAAGGTGGTCAACGATTTCGCGGCCCGTGTCGAGACGCTGGACAACCTGAACATGCTCACGCTGCTGACTTACGGCGACATCCACGGCGTGGGGCCTGGCGTTTGGAACGAATGGAAAGACGCGCTGCTTTGGGAGCTTTATATGAAAGCCCGTGCGGTTCTTGCGCCGGAACAAGGGCGCGAGCGCGGCGTCGGGGAGTTGCGCGAACGCGTGGCGCGGATGCTGGCAAGCGAGATCGACGTCGATGAGACGCAAAAGCACTTCGAACTGCTACCCGAAGATTACGCGCGGTCGGCGCCGGCGCAAACAATCATCGAACACGTCCGCCTGGCGCACGCGCTCAATTCGCGCCCGGTCAAGACCAGTTGGCGCATTGACACGCAGACGAGGTGCGCCGACCTGCACCTCTGCGCGCCGAACCGCCGCGGTCTTTTCGCCTGCGTCGCGGGAACGTTGACCGCCCAAGGCGTCAACATTCTCAGCGTCCAGCTCAACACGCGCGCTGACGGGATCGCCATAGATTCATTCAAGGTGCGCGACGCCGCCGGCGAGCCGATCACGGACCCGGCAAGGTGGGAACAGATAGACGACGCGATACGCCGCGCCCTCTCCGGGGAACTTGACGTGGCGGCGGCGGTCGAAAAGAGATTGCGCTCGCAGGCCGCCTCCCGCTTCCAGCGGCGAAAGGCGATCTCCCCGAGCGGCGTAAGAATAAGCTGGGATAATCAATCATCAGGCAAGAGCACTATTCTCGAACTGCGAACGGGCGACCGACTGGGGTTGGCCTACAAAATCGCAAACACTCTTTCGTCTCTCGACCTGGACATAGTCTTTGCGAAGGTCGCGACCGAAAAACATCTCGCTTTAGACGTTTTCTACGTGACGAACGCGACGGGCGAAAAACTCCCCGATGATCGTCTACCGGCAATCGAGGAAGCTATTCGTCAGGCGCTCGCCGATAAGAAGAACTAGGTGTTAGGTGTCAGGTGTCGGGTTCCAGGCGTCAGTAAAAGAATGACGCCGCAGATTCCTAACTAGCGCCTGACACCTGACACCTGACACCTGACACCTGACACCTGACACCTGGAAGGAAACACCGGCCATGAGAACACAAACACTTTATCGAAGTGCCGTCCGCACACTCGCGGTGGCTGTTTTCGGTTCACTTCTGCTTTCTTTCACTGCGCTGGCGCAGACGGTCGAGGAGCGTTTGGCGAAAGCCGAAGCCGCGCTTGCCAATGCGCAAACCGCCGGCGACAACGCCTGGATGTTGACTTCTTCGGCGCTGGTTCTGCTGATGACCGGCCCCGGACTGGCGCTCTTTTACGGCGGCCTGGTTCGCAAGAAGAACGTGTTGGGGACGATGATGCAGAGCTTCATCATGATGGCCGTCATCACGGTGATCTGGGCGATCTTCGGCTACAGCCTCTCGTTCGCCAAGGGCAGCCCGTTCCTCGGAGGACTCGATTACCTGTTCATGAAGGGCGTCGGCGCGGCGCCGTCCGCTTACGCGGCGACGATCCCGCATCAGACGTTCATGGTCTTCCAACTGATGTTCGCGATCATCACGCCGGCGCTGATCACGGGCGCGTTCGCCGAGCGCATGAAGTTTTCGGCGATGCTGCTCTTCTGCTCACTGTGGGCGGTGATCGTCTACTTCCCGCTGGCGCACATGGTCTGGGGCGACGGCGGTTTTCTGAACGCGTTTCTGGGCGGAAAGATTCCGGCGCTCGATTTCGCGGGCGGCACGGTGGTGCACATTTCATCGGGGTTCTCGGCGCTGGCCTGCGCGATCTACCTGGGCAAGCGCCTGGGCTATCCCAAGACGGCAATGGCGCCGCACAACCTGGTGATCAGCGTGATCGGGGCGTGTCTGCTGTGGGTCGGCTGGTTCGGCTTCAACGCGGGCAGCGCGGTGGCGGCGGGCGGCCTGGCGTCGAGCGCCTTCGTCGCGACGCATTTCGGCGCGGCCGCGGCGGTGGCCGGGTGGCTGGCGCCTGAATGGATTCGCAACGGCAAACCCACGGCGCTCGGCGGCGTTTCAGGCGCGGTGGTGGGGCTGGTCGCCATCACTCCGGCCTCCGGATTCGTCACGCCGATGGCGGCCCTGATCATCGGCTTCGTCGCCGGAATAGTCTGCTATTTCGCAGTGACCAGTCTGAAGAAGGCGCTGGGCTATGACGATTCGCTGGACGCCTTCGGCGTCCACGGCGTCGGCGGCTTCACCGGCGCGATCCTGACCGGGGTCTTCGCCAACAGCGCCGTCAACACCGTCTTCAAAGACGCAAGCGGCGTCCCGCTGCCGAGCGGATTGATCGAAGGCAATTCGAAACAGGTCATCAATCAATTGATCGCTTCAGCGATCGCCATCGGGGTGACCATGGTCGGATCATTCATCATCCTCAAAGTCGTCGACCTGACCGTCGGCGTCCGCGTCAGCGGCGAGGATGAGGTGACAGGACTCGACCTGTCGCAACATGGCGAGGAGGGCTACAATCTCGGCCTGGACGCCGTAGCCGGCGGCATCACGGACGCGAGTTACAAGGAGTCGTCCTTTGCGGCGGCGGCGGCTGAGCCTTCCGCGTAAGCAAACATCCGATTTTCAAAGAAAGAGAGGCGCACTATGAAAAAGATTGAAGCGATCATCCGCCCGCACTTGCTCGAAAGCGTCAAAGACGCGCTGCAGACGCTCGGCGTGCAAGGCATGACCATCAGCGAAGTGAAAGGCTTCGGACGGCAGAAAGGTCACACTGAGGTTTACCGTGGCAGCGAATACAAGGTTGAATTCGTGCCTAAGCTGAAAATTGAAGTCATCCTCGACGACGAGATAGTCGAGGGCGCTATCGACTCGATTATCAAAACCGCCCGCACGGGCAAATTCGGCGACGGTAAGATATTCGTCTTCCCTGTCGAAGAAGCGATCCGCATCCGCACCGGCGAGCACGGTGAGAATGCAGTCTGACGAATGCGGAATGTGGAATGCGGAATGCGGAATGGGAAGCCAATGTAATGATTCGCAATTTCCGAATTCCGAAATCTGAATTCAAAAGGGCTGCGGCGTTAAACCGATGATGCGGCAACATCATCGCGCCACAGCCCTCGTCAAGAACCACACAGAAAATCAAAGATTACCCGCGTGGCGAGCGTAGTGTAGAACGCTGAAAAACACCTTTGCAAGAAGGGGCGTAACCACGGTTACGTATTGATTTGCGGATTCCGAAGTAAAAATCCGCAATCCGCAATCCGCACTCAGAAGCGCCGCGGCGGGTGGTCAGAGGGGAGCGATTCTTTATGCTGACACAAAAATCATCCGCCGCCGGATTGACTCGGCGACCCGCGCGTATTTTCGGGACGGCGTTCACGCTGTTCCTGGCTATCAATTTTTTCAGCGCCTCCGCCGCCCAGGAGCTTAAGGCGATGAGGCCCGGCGCCGCAAAGGCGGTTATCGAAGACAAGAACGACAAAAACATAGGCGACAAAAAAAATGGGGATGAAAAGACGGCTTCAACTAAGGCTGACGGCAAAATAGAGGGCAAGGATTCCGTCGAAATGTCGAAGCTGATCGAGGCTATGGAAGAACGCATCCGCCAACTCGAAGCGAAACTGGCGAAGATGGAGGCGGCGCAGACGACAGATGTGGCCGCCGCCGGCGCGGCGAAGGCGACCGCGCCAGCCGGCGAAAAAGCCGATGAAGTGGCCGAGATCAAGAAAGAGGTCGCGTCCATTCAGGAAGAAGCCAAGAAGAACGACGGCGTTCTCAGATTCTTACGCGACGTCGAGGTCAGCGGCGTCGTGGACGGCTATTACAGTTATAACAACAACAAGGTGGACATGTTCACACAGGGACGCGCCTTCGATGTGCGGCACAACGCATTCAGCTTGCAACTGGCCAAGCTGACCTTGCAGAAGGCCAACTCTAAGGACAGCCCGCTCGGCTTCCGCGTCGACCTGGGGTTGGGCGAGACGGTTGACCGCGTCATCTCAGTCAGCGATTCCAGCCGCAACGACGCGACCAAGCACGTGTTGCAGGCATTCGCGAGCTACGTCGCGCCTCTGGGGAGCGGCCTGACGATCGATTTCGGCAAGTTCTACACGCCGATCGGCGCCGAGGTCATCGAGACGAAGGACAACTTCAACTACTCGCGCGGCATTCTGTTCACCTACGGGCCGTATTACCACACCGGATTCCGCGCCAAATACGCCTTCAACGACAAGGCGGCTTTGACCGGCTTCGTCGTCAACGGCTGGGACAACGTCTTCGAGAATAATGTGGGCGAAAACGCCGGCAAGACCGTCGGCTTCCAGCTCGGCCTGACGCCGAGCAAGAAATTCGCCTTTACGCAGACCTATCTGGCCGGCCCGGAGGCGCCGCTTGCCAATGTGCCCGCCCTTTCGGCGCGCGACAACTGGCGCCATATAGCCGACACGGTGGTCTCGGTGTACGCGACCGATAGACTGACTTTGCTTGGAAATTTCGTGTACGGCTCGGACGCCGACAACAACGGAGTCCGGGGCCACTGGACGGGCTTCGCCGGTTATTTCAAATACGCTTTCAACAACCGCTTCGCCTTCTCGCCCCGCTTCGAGGTCTTCAACGACAAGGACGGCCTCCGGACGGGCGTAGCCCAGACGGTCAAAGACATTACGCTTACCCAGGAGGTGAAGCTGCTCAATAACTTCCTCACGCGATTCGAATACCGCCGGGACTTCTCCAACCAGAGGTTCTTTACCAACTCGGCGGGCGTGGCGAAAGACAACCAGAACACCTTTATCCTCGGGATCAGCTACTTCTTCACGAACCGTGAGCCCTAAAGGCCGAAGGAGTGGCTGAAGCGACACAGAATTTTTACGAGTTACTTCCGTAGCTGGTGCTTAGTTGATGGACTCCTTGACGCGGCGGGTCGCAAGATTCGCCGCATTTTTTTGTTAAAGAGGTTTTCAGATCAGTGTATGGATTAATAGAACGCGGATGACGCTGATAGAGCGGATTGGCGCCGATCTTTTTTAGTTTTATCCGCGATGATCCGCGCCCGTCCGTGTCATCCGCGTTCTATTGAAGACTTAGATGCCGGGCGGGCCGAGCAGAAGCCCAATCAGGATTTCGCCGAAGACTGCGGGATGGCGGGAGCGCGCGGTCAACGCGCCTACGGCTTTCGCCGCGAAGACGACGGTCACGAGGAGCAAGAGGGGCTGTGGCAAGTGAGGCAGGTCACGGCATAGAAATGGTCAGGTCTTTGCCGAAGTTGAACTGGATGCGCTTGCGAGTACGCATGGCTTTCGAGGCGGTTTGGGAGAGTGATGTTACCAGCATGGGCATGGCGATGGTGGCGTCGCATCGCACCGTGATCGAGCGGGCGTTCTTAGCCAACCTGCCGAAGGATTGCGCCTGATCGAAATCGGAGCCCGAATACCCGCCGTAATCGGCCGATTCGGTCACGACCTGCACGGCGAATTTGTGGCCGCGGACCGTGTTGTGAAGCATTGCGGCGGCGGTCTCGCTCTGCTGGATGAAAGATTTCGCCACGCCGCCGGCGAAGTAAACCACGCCGGTCGAACGTGACTTGGAGACGATCTGGGCCATATCGACCACATCCTGAATCACGTCGAATTGGAATTGGTTCTTCTTCTCGATGCGGCTGATGCCGATGGCCACGCCGAACGCGCTGTCGGTGATCGCGGGGCAGAAGACGGGAACGCGCGATTTGAAGGCCGAAGTCAGAATGCCGTCTTCGGTGGCGATCTCGCTCAACTCGCGCCCCAGCAGGTGCAGAAATTCTCGCGTCGAGTAGGGGTGTGAGCTGTCGAGTTGCGCGGCGAACCCGCCGATCCATTCATAGGCCTCGCGGAACTCTTCCTCAGAGGCGAAGGTATCGTAGATGCGGTCGACCTTCTCTTCGAGCAACTCGGCGTCGGGGGCCTTCGGGTCGCCGAGGTAATGATGCCGACCAAGCGTTTCGTGCAGGTCGTGGAAAATGTTCGCCCCGGTGGCTACCAGCACGTCGATGCAGCGGTTCTTGATCAGGTAAGCGATCAGCCGCCGCATCCCGGCCGGCACCAAGGCGCCGCCCACTCCCATCAGCACGACGGCGTTCTCCTGCAGCATCTGGAGCCAGATTTGGTGAGCTAGAGCCAGGTTGCGCCCCTGGAAAGATATCTTTTCCATCTTGTCCAGCAATCCGGGCACGCTGCGGTCGCGGTCGATTTGAAGCGGGTCAGTTGGTTTTACAAGGTATTTAGCGCCTTTTATTCTTCGGATCATTGCTTTTTTGTGGTTGACTGTAAGTAGTGGTTGGTAGTTAGTGGTTGGTGGTTGGCGGTGGTCGGCTTATTCCGGGCGCCAACCGCCAACCACTAACTACCATTACCTGTGTCCGTTGCCGGTGAGATACGTGTAGCCGTTGTAATGGCTATCGTAATCGTCGGCTAAGCCGGTCGCCTGTTCCTCAGTCAGCTTTCCTTTCTTGATCTGTCTATTGAGCAAATTACGGAAACCGTCTTGCAAGAATTCTTTTTCGTATCTGGCGAAAGAGACCATGTCCCCCACGGTCGAGCCGGGGATGACGCGGCCGATGTGGTATTCACCGTCTCCCGATACGATGACGTGGGCTTCGTTGGTCGTACCGAAGAGGTTGTGGAAATTGCCCATCACCTCTTGATAAGCGCCGATCAGCATCATCGCCAGGAAATACGGCTCGCCCGGCTGAAGGTCGTGGACTTCCAGAACTTCCTTCACGTCGTGCAGGTCGACGAATTTGTCCACCACGCCGTCGGAATCGCAGGTGATGTCGCACAGAGTGGCGGTGTCCTTTGGCGGTTCGTTGAGCTTGTGGATGGGGATGATCGGGAAGAGCTGGTCTATGGCCCAGTGGTCCGGCACCGAGCGGAATACCGAGAAATTGCAGAGATATTTCGCCGATAACAACTTTCTCAAGTCGTCGAATTCTTCCGATTTGATCTGTGTCTGCTTCGCGAAATTGTTCGCCTTGTCGCAGACCTCCCAGAAGAGCACCTCGCCTTTCGCGCGGTCTTCGAGCGAGATGAATCCAAGGTCGAAGAGCGTGAAGAGTTCTTCCTTGTGTTCGAGCGCGTCGTGGTAATACTCGAGGAAGTTTTTGGCGTTCATCGTCTTGTACAGGTCGTACAACTCGTTGATCACCTGGGCCTCGTTGCCGCTGATCGTGATGTTGTGGATGCCCTGCACGGTCTCGATCTCGTCAATGATGTTGGTGACGAGCATCGCGTGGTAGGCGACCAGCACACGCCCAGATTCGGTGATCACGTTCGGTTCGGGCACGTTCTCTTCCTCGCAGACGCCCTTGATGGTGTATATGACGTCGTTGGCGAACTCCTGCATGGTGTAATTCACCGACGATTCGAAGCTGGTCTTGCTGCCGTCGTAATCGACGCCCGCGCCGCCGCCCACGTTCAGATGGTCGACGTCGACGCCCATCTTGCGGATCTTGGCGTAGACGCGCGCGGCCTCTTTGACTCCCGCCTTGACGCGCTTGATCTGCGTGATCTGCGATCCGATGTGGAAATGGAGCACGCGCAGCATGTCAGCCAGCCCTGCGTCGCTGAGCATCTTGATGGCCTGCAGCAGCTCGGTCGTCGTCAGCCCGAATTTCGATTGCTCGCCCCCCGACTTCTCCCAGCGCCCCGACCCGCGCGTGTAAAGTCGTACGCGCATCCCGACCATCGGGCGGACGCCGGTTTCGAGGACGCGGTCTACCACTTTGCCCAGCTCATTAAGCTTTTCAATGACTATTATGACGTTCTTGCCGGCTTGCGCGCCGACGAAGGCGAGGTCAATGAAACTGTCATCCTTAAATCCGTTGCAGACGAGCAGCGACTCGGGAGACTGGTCCAAGGCGATAGCCGCGTAGAGTTCGGGCTTGCTCCCGGCTTCCAGGCCGTAATTATATTTTGAACCTTCTTCGAGGTAGGACTCGATCACCTGCCTGCGCTGATTGACCTTGAGCGGGAAGACTGCCCGGTGTTCGCCTTTGTAATCGAACTCTTTCATCGCCGAGCGGAAGGATTGGTTCATCTTGCGAACCTGGCTGGCGAAGATCTGGGGAAATCGGATAAGGACCGGCAATTTGACGCGACGGGAGATTAGATCGTCAACAATTCGTTTGACATCCACGCTGCGGGTGTCGCCCTCAACCGGACGGACAATCAGGTTACCTCGCGAATTGATGTCAAAATAACCCGCGCCCCAATTCTCAATGCCGTAGGTCTGAGCAACCTCAGCGATGGCTGATTTCATTTTTGATTGTTCTCTGACCTCCCTGAAGTGGATTTCTCAAGATGAAAGGGACCTTTGACCGCCGTTAATAAGCACACTCTGACATATCGCCACGCTTGTCAATCGCCAGCAGGAGGCCTTGTCCATGACAACTTCAGGCAAGTATTGACGGATTTGGTACTTATCTAACGAGAGGCGGACTGTAACAAATTGACTGCAGTGCTGTCAAAAACTATTTTCGAGATGCCTATTTCATTGCGTTCAAAGTGGTTTGACTGAATTGGGAGTTCTGCGGCTCAGTCATTGCGCCCGATTCATTCAGTTGCAAGTGGTTGAACTGTGTTGTCGCGCCATAGGCGTGCGCCTTTACTTACGCGAATCATTACGAGTTCGGCGAGCAACGAAAAGAAAAGGAATTTTAGACGCGTTCGGAGAGTGGGCATGTGCGAAAATACTTTGGGGAGATTCTGAAAGAAAGCCGCCGCGCTAAGCAAAAAAAGAGAGGGTGGCAGATGCATGCCTGTATCTGCCACCCTCAACTGGTAACCATGTTACTTCAAGGGCCTCCCTCATCGTTGGCCCACTATAATTAGACGCAATCATGGCGCCGAAGTGACGTCGTTGAGAATAGGGCGTTTCACCGGTTTGGAAGTGGGAAATGTCCCGAAACGCCCCATGAGTTAGGTGTGCATGGGTGTCCCGAAACGCCCCACGGATTCGGCGCGAAGGCGCGCCACGAAACGTCGCACGATCATGATCTGATTCCTTTGACTTCGAGAAAGAAGAGGACAGGTAACTTTACAAAAACATTAACAAACAGGAGCGAGCGGGGGCGCCTTTCCTCGCGGCTGGAGGCGTCAGGGGCGATTTCGCGCGGGAATGGCTTTCAGGGTTTTTTTAGGGGGAGCGCGTAGCGCCTATACGCCCGCCGCTGTGGGTGGCCGAAAGGGGCTCGACGCATCGAGTCGGCAGGCGCATAATAGCTGTAACAGGTGGCCTTGAGAATCAAGAGTCAATGCGGGCCGCCGCCGAGCTTAGGAAACGAAGCTCAATAGTTATTTTACCGTGAAAGCCGGACGTCACTCGCGAAACGAGGCGTCCGGCTTTGCTCTTTGTGGCGTGATTGGCGCCGAACGGCGGAAAAGAGGGCGGTGATTGAATGCTGATGACGCGGAATCAGAGCGCGCGGTACTGTACTTAGATTGGAGCCGTGGACAATGGCGATGTCGTGAACGGACGCGCAAAATCGGCTCAACGCGCGGCGCGGCGGCGGGCGCGCAGATAAACGCGAACGTCGTCATTGCGGGGGTTGACAACGTAAACCGAGACGCGGCCGTCGGGCAATGTTTGGATAACCCCTGGAGAGGCCAGGGCCGTCAAACGCCATCCCGCAGGCAACACCACCGTATTTCGCAGCCTCCCGAACGTCCGATCCCAGACCAGTTCCTCGCCGTCCATGTAATAACTTTTCGGATCGGTATAGGTCTCTTTGAGCCGCAATCGCGTGGATGAGGCTTTGGCGACGGGGCGCGACAGGTAAGTGACAACCACTTCGGCGCCGTCATTGACGTCTGACAGCGGCAGCTTGCGTTCTTTAACCTGCTTGCCTGAAAGAACCTCCCATTTCAGGCTCTCGCCCGTGTCCAGATCAACGCTTTCGGGGTCGGAGACATGACTGCCGGCGCGCACGACGTTGAAGTAATGACTCGAGCCTTCTTTTCGCTCGGTATAATCGTGCGTGATTCGGAAGGCATGCGATTGTGGCTCCTGCAATTCGTAAAGGATCTCTCGGTCCTGGTAGGCGCGTTCCGCAAGCGGCGCGTCCTGTCGCATTGCGGTTATTCCGGCTAAATCGGAACAGCAAAGGCTGCTACAAACCACGAAGAAACGAAGAGCGCGAAGTGTGGTTTGGAGGGGTCTTTTTCCAGTTTTCTTCGTGTTCTTCGTTTCTTCGTGGTAAGACCTGGCAATACGGGTCATGGCTTGTCCGCTCCTTTCCCGGCGGACGCCAACCGGCGCGCCCGAATCGTCGCTTCAAGCTGGCCGCCGCTGCCCGGGTTTACAAACGCCAGTTTCAGACGCCCGTCTGGTTGAGATATCACTTGCGCGGCGACCGAAGTCGAAACTATCTCGTAACCGGCGGGCAAAACCACACTGTTGCGCGGAATTCCAAGGGAACGTTTGAAAACGACAAGGTCGCCTTCGACGTAATAGCTTTTTTCGTCCTTATAGGTCTTATCGATGCGGAGCCGATACTCGCCGCGCGCGGGTACAGGATGCGCCAGATAAACTTTGATGTATTTGGTCGCAGGGTCAAAATTTCCATCGGGCGAATCAGCCTTGGCCTGGGCGCCGGAGACGATCTCGAACTTCAGTTGTTTGCCGCTGGCCAGATCGTAAATCTCTTCGTCCGAAGCCTCGCTGCCCGGACGGATGGCGTTGAAGTGAAAACGCGCGCCCGGTTTTGTCTCGGTTACTTCATAAAAAATCCTGAACTGATGCGTCTCGGGCGCGAGCAGTTCGTATCGGGTGTATGTGTCGGCGGAGATGTACTGCGCGGGCGCGGCGGCTGGCGCCATCAATAGCGCCGCCGCAAGGCAAACCGATTTTGGTCTCATCGTTCGACCTCCTGTTTTCGGATTTCGTTGTCGGCTTCTTGTTTCTCCAACTCATGCCACCGCCGCCTGATCTCCAGGATTTCAGGGGCGAGAGCGCTCAGCTGCTCCTTGATCTTGGCGGCGTTTTCCAACCCGGCGGGTTGTGGATAACGGCGTGGCAGCGCCAGCGGGCGGACAGGATCGCGCGCCTGCGCTGGAACGCGCGTGATCATTTCGTAGATGCGGAACTCCGCCGCCCCTAGCCCGGTCTTCACCCATTTCAACGCGCGCCCCGCTTCGGCGTCGCATTCCGAAACGGCGTTGAGCAAAGCCCCGCAAACGAAAGCCGCGCAGAAGACGGTCTTGCCGTATCTGTTGTTCGGATCGCAGCCCCGCGCCCCCATCACGCGGCAGGTCGGAGGACAACACCCCGTGCCCTGCTCGTGGCAGCGGCGGCAGATGTCGAAAGCCCCGCTCGACGCGAAGAAACGGTCGAGCGACGCGATCAGTTCCTGGCGCGTCAACCCGTCGTCAGGATCGGGCCGGGCTTTCAGCCGCTTCCGTTCAGCGCGAGCGCAGCGGACGCAAAACATGAATTCGCGCTCGCCGCTCCGCTCGGTTGGTTTACCAAAGCCGGCCAATTGATATCGATGCGCGCCGTTCACGCCACAGCCATCGCATTTCGCCGCAGTCCCTAAAATCTCTCGGGATTTTTGCTCACTTGATTTCACAGACGCCTTGTAGAGGTGAAAGAGTCGATATCAATAATAAGCGATCAGCATCGCCTCCGCTATCGGATTTCGAAAGTCAGCGACGCCCACTTCGATTCGTAATCGAGATTCGTCTCATTGAGTTTCGTCATATGAATGAATTTGATGAACCATTTGCCGCCGCCGAAGCGATCTGGCAAATCAGAATTGCCACAGAGACACAGAGACGGGGCGACGGGGCGACGGGGCGACGGGGAGAGAAATAACCCTCTCCTCTTCTCGTT
>DATEMG010000051.1:0-2850 GCA_035275805.1 Blastocatellia bacterium | reverse complement strand
GTCTTCGGCGCGCCGGGCGAGTTCCGTCGGCGTGATCACGTTGGCCGGTTCGTTAATCAGTTCACGCGCGAAATTGGTCGCCTCGGCGATAATCCGCCCGCGTTCGACGCCGCGCCCGACTTCGCCAGCGTCGGCGCCCGGCGCGACCAGCGTCATCGCCTGAAGTGGGTTCTCCGTCTTGTCGCTCGTATGGTATTTGTCAGGGTCGAAGAGCGCGATCAGAGCGCCCTCGGTCGCGGCCTGCGCGCCCTCGCCGACGGGCAGATGCGAGCGGCGCAGGATCGCGAAGCTGCGGGCCTTCTTGCCGCGCAGCGCGCGAGCCGCCGCCCCGGCCATCCTACGAACGCCGTCGGTAGTGAATTCTTCCTTCTTCCCAACGCCCAGGAGCAACAACCGCCGCGCTTTCATGTCGCCTGGGTTATGCAGGTAGGCGCTCTCGCCAGATTTGCCGGTAAGCTCCCCGGTAGCGACGAGCGAAGAGACCACGCCCTTCGAGCGCCTGTCGATCTCGGCGAGAACGCCCCCTTCAGGCTTCTCACCTTCAAAAACGGCGACGGCCAACGCGTCGCACTCTATTTCGTGAAACTCCCTCGAATCCGCCTTTACTTCCATGGTTCTAGGTTTCTCCTCTCCGAAATTGGACGAATAGGGCCTATGGGACTTATAGGACCCAGAAGCCCCATAAGCCTATTTATGATAACCTCAGGATGTCATTCAATCCTCGATCTATTCTTGATTGCCGCGCGAGCCTCGCGTTCCTGCGTCTTGCGCGCTTCGGTTTCGCGCTTGTCGTAGAACTTCTTGCCGCGCGCGACGGCCAGCTCACATTTTATCAAGGAGCCTTTGAAGTATAGCTTCGTGGGGACCAGCGTCAGCCCTTTTTCCTGAATCTTCGACTGCAAGCGATAGATTTCACGCTTGTGCATCAGCAGCCGGCGGTCGCGCGTCGGGTCGTGGTTCTGGCGGTTGCCATGCGAATACTGGCTGATGTGCGCGTTGAGCAACCAGAGCTGGCCTTCGCGAGTCATCGCGTAGGCGTCCTTCAGATTGACGCGCCCTTCGCGGGCCGATTTGACTTCGGTCCCGAGCAGTTCGATTCCCGCTTCGAAGGTTTCGAGTATGTGGTAGTTGTAATAGGCCTCGCGGTTGGTCGCAATTACTTTGTTAGTCTGTGTCTTCTCCGTCATCAAAAATAAACTTTCTTCTCAACCTTGCCAGCGCATCTCGTTCGTCTGAATGAACCCCAGGCTCTCGTAAAGCGGGCGTCCGTCCTGTGAAGCATGTAACACGACTTTGGCTATCCGCTCACGCTTACACCATTCGAGCATCGCCTCCATCAACGCGCGCGCCAATCCACGCCGGCGGTGCTCAGGCTCGCAATAGACATTGAGGACCAGCGCCTGCTCGCCTCCGTCAACCGCTCCTGGACGGGGCAATAATTGGCTTACTACCAACCCGCCGCCGGCGACCACTTCTCCTTGCCGCTCCGCGAGCCACCCGAGGAAGAGCCGTTCCGAGATCATCCGCTGCAAGTAGAGAATTGATGCGCTCTCGATTCGCGCGACATCATCCCCGCTCGCGTCGCCCATGTCGCGGAACATCGCCGCGCGATGGCGCGCGATGACCGGCGCATCCTCAACCGTCGCACGGCGGATTCGATACTCTGAATTCATCGGTACTGCGCCTTCTCCTTCAAATCCGCTCTTTGTCATTCGCCTTTGAGTGGGCGTTCCATAAGCTCGATTTCGAGTTCGCGCGGGCTTTTGCCTTCATATAGCATTTGGTAAACGCCCAAGGTGACCGGCATTTCGACGCCCAGGCGCGCCGCCAACTGACGCGCCGAACGCGCGGTCTTAACGCCCTCGGCTACCTGGCGCGTCTCAGCGATGATCTCGTCCAATTTTCTTCCGCGCCCGAGTTCAAAACCGACGCGACGGTTGCGCGAAAGGGCGCCGAAGCAGGTCAACACCAGATCGCCCAACCCGGCCAATCCGGCCATCGTCTCGGCGCGTCCGCCGAGACGGACGGCCAATCTGGTCATTTCGGCCAGGCCGCGCGTCACCAGCGCGGCCGCGCTATTGTAGCCCAGCCCCAGCCCGTTGACCGCGCCCGTGGCGATAGCCATCACATTTTTTATTGCGCCGCCGATCTCCACTCCAGTCACGTCGTTGTTCGTGTAGACGCGAAATCGGTTGGTCGAAAGCGTTTCCTGCGCCGCCTCTGCCCACTCCGATGAGCGCGAAGCCGCGACAATCGCGCATGGCTCGTCCTTCGCGACTTCGAGCGCGAAACTCGGCCCCGACAGCGAGACGTAATGCGGCTCGAAGCGGTCTTTCAAAACGTCGCGGACGACCTCTTCCATTCGCATGCCGGTCTCGACCTCGATGCCTTTGGATGCGTTGACGAAGATCATCTGCGGGCGCGCGTGATTGAGCATTCGCGTGTAGACTTCGCGGCAGACTTGAGAAGGCGTGACGGTCAACACGATTTCGGCCTGTCTAAGAGCTTCGGCGATGTCATCGGTCGGCGCGACCGAGTCAGGCAGGGCGAACCCCGGCAGATAGATTTTATTCTCGCGCTCCAGCCGCAGCAGCGACGCGACATCTGGGCTGTGCGCCCACAACCGGACGCGATTGCCCGCGCGCGCCGCGAGGAGCGCCAGCGCCGTCCCCCACCCGCCCGCTCCGATGATCGCAACCTCGCGATTGCGGATTGCGGATTGCGGATCATTCGATTGCGGATTGCGGATTGCGGATTGCGGATTTTCGATATCGGACAATTTTGCTCCTGGTTGCCGAGATGTTTCTCTTACTTTCGTTTCTTGAACGCTCATCGCATCAATCCGCAATC
>DATEMG010000050.1:0-2438 GCA_035275805.1 Blastocatellia bacterium | reverse complement strand
TGGGAGTCTCGCTCGCTACCGCTCGCGGTACTGATCCGGCGCCATCAAACCATGCGCCGCTAGCGTGGCAGGAGTCGAATAACATTGGAGAGATGTTGGGGCAAAGTTATGACGAACACGATTGACGCAATGCAGGGACGTGACCTGCTTTGTTTTAGCCACGATTGGGGCGGCGACCCGCTTTCAAAAAACCACCTGATGCGCGTGTTGGCCCGCGACAACCGCGTCTTGTGGGTCAATTCGATCGGATACCGAGCCCCGACCGCCTCCAAGGCCGATCTATCGCGCGCGTTCAGGAAGCTGGCGGCGGCCTTCGAGTCGATCAAAGAGGTCGAAAGAAATATCTTCGCGCTCAACCCTCTGGCTATTCCGGCCTACGGATGGGGAGGCGCGCGCGAATTCAACCGGCGTTTCCTTCGCTGGCAGGTCAAACGCGCGATGCGGCGATTGGGATTCGCGCAACCCATCAACTTCATTTTCAATCCGCCGGCGGCGCTGATCGCCGGCTCGTTGGGCGAAGACAAGTTGATCTATTACTGCGTCGACGAACACCTTGCCTTCACCGGGGTCGCCTCCGACTCGCTCGCGCGGATGGAAGAGGATTTGTGCCGCAAGGCCGACCTGGTCATCGTCACGGCCGAGAGGCTCTACCAATCGAAGGCCCGATTCAACCCGCGTACGCGCCTGATACGTCACGGCGTGGATTTCGAGCGCTTCCGCCGCGCGCTAGACCCCGCGACCGTGATCCCAGAAGAGATCGTACGCCTGCCGCGCCCGGTGATCGGCTTTCATGGGCTGATCGCCGATTGGGTCGACGTCGAATTGCTCGCGCACGTCGCCATGAGCTTCCCCGGAGGCTCGCTCGCGCTGGTGGGCAAAACTGCGACCGACGTTTCCCGGCTCCAGCGGCTGCCGAACGTTCATCTGCTGGGCCGCAAGCCCTACGCCGAACTGCCCGCCTATTGCAAAGGCTTCGACGTGGCGCTCAATCCGTTTCGCATAAACGAGCTTACCCTCAATTCCAATCCGCTGAAGGTGCGCGAATACCTTGCCGCAGGCCTGCCGGTCGTCTCGACGCCGGCGCCCGAAGTCGTCCGCTTGAAACACTGCCGCATCGCCAATGGACCCTATGAATTCACCAGGGAGGTCGAACGCGCGCTGGAGGATCCGGGACCCAGCCCGGCTCGCAGCGAATTAATGCGCAATGAAAGCTGGGAGTCGAAGGTCGATGAGTTGCGCCGCCACTTCGCGGAATCGCTCAAACCTTGATGGAGTAGCTTTATGAAATTCAAGAAAAAATATGCCACGGAGACACAGAGACACAGAGACCGAGAGACCGAGAGACAAGGCGACAAGGCGACGGGGCGACAGGGCGACGGGGAGAAGTCATTATCTCCCTGGCGCCCTGTCTCTCCCCCGGTCGCCCCGTCGCCCCGTCGCCCAGTCCCTGTGTCTCCGTGGCTCTGTGGCAAATTCATCGGGCTGGCGGCGACTGTGGCAATGGCCTTGAGCTTCGCCAACGCCTGCGCCGAAGCGCCAGGCAAATCATTCGATGTTGACTTGCAGTCGCGCCCCGCGACTCTCGCCGCAGATGAGCCGGAGCCGCCCCGCGTCTATTTAGACACGACCTACGCGCCTCCTAAGGGGCGCCCGATTGAAGTCAAGGCGGGAGGCGCCTTTCAAGACGCGCTCAATCAGGCGAAACCGGGCGATGTGATAACGTTGGAGGCGGGCGCGACCTTCACCGGCAATTTCACTCTGCCGAATAAATCCGGAGGCGCATGGATCGTCATCCGCTCTTCGACCCCGGATTCCAACCTTCCTCCGCCGGGAACGCGCATCACTCCCTCTTACTCAAAGGTCTTGCCAAAGATCGTCAGTCCCAATTCCGAGCCCGCCATCAAGGCTTCCTCCGGCGCTCATCATTACCGCTTCGTCGGACTCGAAATCGGCCACAAAGTGGGCTCCAGGATCTACGCCATCGTCGACTTCGACGGGGGCCAGACATCGCCCTCCCAGATCCCTCACGATTTGATCGTCGACCGCTGTTACATTCACGGCAACCCCTCGGACACCTCGCGCCGAGGCGTCGCGCTCAACAGCGCCTCGACGGCCGTCATCGACTCCTACATCTCAGAGTGTCATGAAGTCGGCGCAGACTCACAGGCCATAGCCGGGTGGAACGGCCCGGGCCCCTTCAAGATCGTCAACAACTACCTCGAGGGCGCCGGGGAGAACTTCATCCTCGGCGGCGCCGACCCACGCATTCAAAACCTGATCCCGTCCGACGTCGAGTTCCGCCGCAACCACGTCGCGAAGCCTTTGAAATGGAAACTGGGCCACCCCTCTTACGCCGGGATCAAGTGGTCTGTGAAGAACCTCTTCGAGTTGAAGAACGCGCAGCGCGTGATGATCGAGTCGAACGTCTTCGAGTACAA
>DATEMG010000049.1:0-2025 GCA_035275805.1 Blastocatellia bacterium | reverse complement strand
CTAATCTTTCTCTGCATACCTCTGCGTCCTCTGCGGTTGAATGTTCCCTGTACCGGTTGTCATGGCCTGTTGCTGTATACCGACTTCTCGCCTGCGGCGGCGACCTGAAACATCTCGCCCTTAATCACGCTTCTGACCTTTTCAAAATCACCATCGTGCGTGAAGAGGAAGACGCGGCGTTCCCCACTCCACAATTGCGCGATCTCGCCGTCGCCGATGAAGACCGGCGGCGCGTCTGGATAATAAGAGCCGAACTCGAGTCCGGTCATTCGCCCGTTGAGGAGCAGGACCTTCTGCGGCAGATAGAATCCGATGCTCGATCCACCCTGGTATTCGCCGTTGATGACCACCATGTCGCCCGGCGCGAGCCGCCGCTTGATCGACATCGCCAAAGGCTGCGAAGAGAGATAAGGATTGAAGACGCCGAGCGCCATGTGCGCAAAATAAATGAAGCAGGCGACGGTCACGGCGGTGAGCAATCCGGCCTGCGTCGCCCGGCGCTTCCGGCGCAGAATGAAGGCGGCGAGGAAACCGACGGAAAGCGAGAGCGCCGCGCCCGCGGCTGGGACGCGCAAGACGGCGAAGGCTTCGACGGTCAGGTCGGACATGTGGCCCAAAGCCAACTTGTAATTCTCCGGGTTCTGCGTGAGCGTCTGCGAGATGTCAGCCGCCGGCGCGGCGTTCCGCGAGAGCCATAACAGACAACCTAGCGCGACGCCCACGACGACGCCCACAAGAGCGAGCAGCCCCTGTCCCGCCGTTACCCAGCGCGATTTCTCCTTCTCGCCGCGCGCCAGGCCCACGCCGGCCAATAGAGCCAGAGCCGGAAACGCGGGGAAGGTGTAATACTCCTGGCGGGTGGAGAAGGAGAAGAAACCGATCACCACCAGCGCCCACAACAAGACAAAGAGCCGCAACTGATCTTCGCGCTCCGTGGGCCGCCACAGGTCGCGCAGCCGCCCCAGGGCCAGGGGCAGAAAGACGCTGAACGGGAAGAGCCAGACCAGGTGCAGCAGCCAGAATGAAGCGATCGGAACCGTGTCGTAATCGGCAGGGTAACGCTTGCCCAGGAAGCGCAGGAAATGTTCGTTGATGAAGTAGAACCAGAAGAATTTTTCGTTGCGCCAGATGGCCAGCGCATGCCAGGGGACGGCGATGGCCAGAAAAAGAAGTGAGCCCGTGATCGGGCGCATTTTCCACAACTGCCTCCAGCCTTTCGTCATCAACACGAAAACGAACAGCGCGCCGCAGGGGAAGACGAGCCCGATCAACCCTTTGGTCAGCACCGCCGCAGCCATGCAGGCGTAAAACGCATATACCCACCGCGTGTCGAGTTCGCCGAGATAGACTTTCAAGAAGAAATAGAACGCGACTGTCAGGAAGAACGCGATGATGACTTCCGGGATCATGACTCGCGTGAACAGGTAGACTCCCAGCCCCGTGCACATAGCCAGCCCCGAATAGACGCCCGCCCGGGCGCCGCCCATCCAGAGTCCGAAATAATAGATCGCCGCGACCAGCAGCATCGCTCCGATCGCCAGCGGCAATCGCGTCGCGAATTCGTTGAATCCGAAAACCTTGTATGACAACGCCACCGCCCAGTACATCAGCGGCGCCTTCTCCAGGTAGCGGACGCCGTTGATGTGCAGCGTAACCCAATCGCCGCGCTCGACGATCTCTCGCGCGGCCTCGGCGTGCGCGGCGTCGGCGTCGTCCTGCAGCGAGGGATTCCATGCGCTGCCCACGTAAATCAATGCGGTCAGCAGCAGCAATATCAGCAGGTGAATTCGCGGGGAGAGTTGGTCGAAAGCGGGGCGGGAAACGGAGGCGGAGGCGTGCTCCACCAGCTCAGGCAAATCGTGCTTAAACAAAGTTTCGCTCCATAAGCTGTAGTTTCCGGTATTCCGGTGCGATAGATCATTGAAAACACAAAGTGAAACGCAATTTCTACGCAATAGAGGTTTCATTCAAAGTGCGAGAAATGCGCGGGCGACAATGTTCAATCAGGCGTCGGCGCAGTTGGCC
>DATEMG010000048.1:0-10364 GCA_035275805.1 Blastocatellia bacterium | reverse complement strand
TTCGCCCCGTCGCCCCGTCGCCCCGTCCCCCAGTCAGTTTTATTTCACCTGGAAGACGTCCTTGTCGGTCGTGAGCGTCTGGTTAAGGACGTTGTCTTTGATCATCACTTGAATGTCGTAGAAGCCCGGCTTGAAGTCCTTGAGCGGGACCATGCGCGCCAGCGTCATCTGCTGGCTGTTGATAGAGCCTAATCCGCCCTTGCCGTCCTCTTTGATCCGAGTGACTTCTTTGCTTTTTTGCGAAATTACGTATTCGATGTCCACGCTCGGCCGCAGCGTCGACTGGTCGATGCCGACGTTATAGACCTGCATGTAAACGCCGAGGGTCTGATTCTGTTTGAATTCTCCGGTCGCGTTCGGAATCACTTTGAGCGAGCCGAGCACGTGCTGGCCGCTGGGCAGACGCCCGTTGAGCGGCTCGATCTTCGAAGCCAGGATCATGGTCGAGGTCGAAAGCTTGCCCTCTTCGTATTTCGGGACCGTGAAGCCCTGCTTGAGAACGCCGGTCTTTCCGCTGTTCACGTCGCGCACGACTATGTCAACCTTGTAATTGCCCGGCGGCAACACGACGTTCTTGTTGTAGGTCGACCTCTGCTGCTGGCCGATGCTTAGCGCCTCCGGCGTGAAGCTGGAAGTCACCACGGTCTCGAACAGCCCGGCGCGGCGGCCGGAGACATTGGTGATCTTGGCGTAGATGTTGATCGCCGCCTGCGGCAATCCGCCGACATCTTTGTAAACCAGGTCCTGATTCGCCATTTCCACGGTGAAGGAAGTCAGCACGGCGTTTTCGGTCACACGCAGCAGGTTGACGTTCAAAACCGCGTCTAGCACGTCGAAGCTGGGCTTCGGCAGGTCGGATTCGGCGATCCCCGCGAGTTCGCTGAATCTGACTTTCGGGGGTCGCGACAATTTGGCAAGCAGGTCGAGTTTTTCGAACGGGTTGTCTTTGGCCCGCTGACCGAACATTTGATTGCCCCTGCCACCACCGCCGAATCCGCCGAATGCGATACGGTCGGCCTTCGTCGTCAGGCCGAGCTGCTCGGACAGCGTCAGGCCCGCGTTCGGGGTGTAAAGCAGCGCGTCCTTTTCATCGGGGCTGCGCGCGATGCGGTATTCGCCCGAACCGGTCGGGTCTACGAATTCGATCTCAACGTCCGAACCCACTCCTTCGATGTAGCGATACCACCAGATTTCGAAGGGATATGTCGACGTCGAGCCGCCGCCTTCCCAGGCTGGGCGGTCGTAGCTTCCGCCCGACGGATGCGATTCGATCTGATCGGCCTTGCCGAACATGATGTAGATGCGCCCGCGGTCGGTCTTCCATCCGGGGATGCCGCTGGTGTAATGCTCGTTGGCGTAGGCGATGCGCTGGTAATAATCTTCGCGGTATTCGTTAACGTCGGTGTCAGGATCGGGGTCGCGGCGGTACCAGAACCCTTCGATGAATTGCTCCCGCTCGTCGTCGGTCTTGAGTGAGTCGAAGATCTTCCGCTCTTCATCGGTGATGATCCAGCGGACGTCCTCGTCCTTCCAGCGTTTGTAAATGCTCTTGACCCTCTCCTCCTGACTCTTCTTCGCCTTCTCCTTCTTCCTGTCCTCATTCTTCTTGTCCTTCTCCTCCTGGGCGAAGGCTCCGAAGGATGGGAGGGTGAACGAAGATAGCGACAACGCGAAAATCAGAAACAGCGCGATGCGGCGCGCCGGCGTCCGTTCGAAAAATCGATGTTGCATAAAGGTTTCTCTCCTCTCAGCGCCGCCTGATGCGGCCCTTCCTTTAGGATTTGCTTGGGACATCATTGTCAGAACGCGCGCTACGGCATCTCTTGCCCGTCCGCCGACAATATTTTCCAGTTTGGCCTTTCAAAAGTTCGTGAGCGCTCCCATATCCGTGCGCGCCCGAGTTCTTAATCCATAACCCGAGTTGGAAGGTCTGACGTAGGCGAAGTGTACGCGAGGGGCGCAAATCACGTCAAGCTGGCGCATATTTAATGAAAAGAACCTGGGTACGCGTCGCTTCCAACGCGCAGTCATGGGGTAAAGACGTATTTATCGAAATCAGACGCCTCGAAGGCGCCTCGCCTGCGCAAGGTGGTTATCGCTTGCAATCGAACGCATCCGGCCCCGAGCGGGCTAAGGGCATCCAATGGATCTTCCACCCGCGCCTGCGCGCTGGAAGCGACGCGTACCCAGCGCGCGCGCCGAACTCCGGCGCGCCACACCCGGCGCGGAAGTTTGACAAGGAACAACGGCTTCTGATAGCTTCACGGCCTTGTTTAACGCCGTTGATTTGGTAGGCTGACCATACTATGGTTCGAGTGGATTATTCCCTGCAGGAAAATTCGAAAAGCCGCGCCGGCGCCCACGCGCGCCGCATTGTCTTGGCGATCTCGACGCTCGTGTTGATTATCCTGAGCGCCTCGTGCTCCAGCCTGATAAAAGACAAGGACTACACAATCCCCAAACTGCTTACCCCGGTAGCCGATGCTAAATTCGACGATTTAACCAAACAACTTCAGCCCTTCACCGATCTGAAATCGCTTCGCACTTCACAGGCCGCCATGCTGTTCACCGACGCTGCGGCGTCAGAGAAGTATCGTTTCGAAGCGGAATTAACCTTAGTATTGCAGCGCCCGGATAAGATCCGGATGCTGATTCAGGTAGGCTTCGGGACGAGGGTCGCAGACATGGTTTCGGAATCGAACCGTTTCAGGGTAGCGATTTACACCCCCTCCGAATACCGGCAGTTTCTGCTCGGGACGAATGACGCTGATTACAGCGCGTGGCTTCAGAAGCTCAAAGGGAAAGAAAAGGAAAGCGCGCTCTCGTCGGCGCGCCCCTTCCATTTCACCGAAGCTTTGATGATGCGCCCGATTGCCCTGAATGACCCGCGCTTCTTTTTCGGGATCGAGGAGGCGCTCGTCGAAGAGCTCGACACGCGGCAGGGGGCGAAAAAAGGGGCCAGAGTTCTGCGAAGTTTCTACGTGGTCTCGGAATGGGAAGTATCGCCCGAAGGGCAAGGTCCGGCGCGCGCCCGCCGCCGTTTCTGGTTCGACCGCGCGAACGGCGCCCGCTTCGCCCGCCAACAGATATTTGACCAGCAGGGACAACTCACCACCGAAGTTCAATATACCGACTACAAGAAGCTCAGCGACGGCAGCCAGTCCGGCAGCGGGGCCGCCTGGCCGGGCGTGATCCTGGTCAATCGCCCTCATGACGGCTATATGGCGCGGCTGATCTTCAACGACGAGAAATTCGAAATCAACCCCGAACTGAAGCCGACCGCCTTCGCGCTTGAAAACAGCGAAAAGCTCCGCGAGACCGACCTCGACAAGCCGGAGAAGAGACCCTGAATTCAATGGACAATCTGGTTCTATCGAACATCCGGCAGCGCCCCACTCGCACGCTGATCAGCATGGCCGGCGTGGCCTTGGGCGTGATTCTGATCATTCTCAACACGGGGCTGGCGCGCGGCCTGCTCAACGACCGCATCAAGCGGGACCAGGGGGTCGGGGCCGAGATTCAATTCCTTCGTATGGGCGGGGGGACGCTCACGCCGTCGAACGCCATGCCGCTCGACGTCCGATACGCCGACCGCTTGAAGGAGATTCCGGGGGTGCGGATGGTCAGCCCCTTCGGAAAATACGTGCAGAGCGGAAACACCGGGATCGGCGTCGAGATGATTGACGCGATTGAACTTGAAAGCTATTCGGCGATCAGCAATATGCGGATCGTCGAGGGGCGCGCCTTCCAGTCCGATGACGAGGTCATTGTTGACGAGTTCAGGGCGAATCGCGGGAATATCGGCGTGGGCGACGAGATTCAGGTCTTCGGCAACAAAATGAAGGTCACCGGAATATATTCGCCGGAAATCGGATCGAGGATAAAGATGTCGCTCGGCTCGCTGCAGCGCGCCCTGTCCCAGGAAAATAAATGCTTTGGGATACTGGTCAAAGTGGATGAAGGAATCGCCCCGGAAGAAGTCGCGCGCCGCATAGACGCCAAACTGCCCAACAACCGGGTCGTGCTGACGGCCGACATAGGCATGAATTTCGGGGGCAAGATTCCTGGCATTCAAGGCTTCATCAGAGCCGTCATGGGGCTGTCGATGGTCGTCAGTTCGCTCGTCATTCTGTTGGCCATGTACACGACGATAACCGAGCGCACGCGCGAGATAGGAATTCTGAAATCACTCGGCGCTTCGAAGACTTACATCATCGGCGTCATCGAAAAAGAGGCCATCGCGATCAGCGCGATAGGAGTCGTCGCCGGCCTCGCCGTGGCCCTGATCGCGGCGTTCGGGATCGAACGGGCGACCACCTTAAGGCTCGAATTTCACTGGACGTGGATTTTGGCGGCGACCTTGATCGGACTGGGCGCGGGGGTGATCGGCGCGCTCTACCCGGCCGTGCGGGCGGCTAATCTAGACGCCGTTGAGGCTCTTTCTTACGAATGAACGCAATTCTAAAAACCGAAGATTTAAAGATGGTCTACCGCGTGGGCAAAGTCGATGTTAACGCGCTGCGCGGAGTCAACCTCTCGATCGCGCCCGGCGAATTCGTCGCGGTCATGGGGCCGTCCGGCTGCGGCAAATCGACTCTGCTGCACATCCTTGGCGGGCTGCTCAAACCGAGTTCGGGCAGGGTCATGGTCGACGGCGAGGACCTGGCCGCGATGAGCGACGCCTCGCGCACCGACCTGCGCCGCCGCAAGATCGGCTTCGTCTTCCAGCGGTTCAACCTCTTCCCGACGCTGACGGCGGAGGGAAATTTGAAATTGGCCGAGCGCATTCACTCCAACGGCAAGCCGGGCCTGGACGCCGCCGCCCGCCGGGAAATCTTGCGATTATTGCGTCTTGAAAATAAAATGGGTCACAAACCGCTCGAAATGTCGGGCGGCGAGCAGCAACGAGTCGCAATCGCCCGCGCCATTATCAACCGCCCCTCGATCATACTGGCCGACGAGCCGACTGGAAATCTGGACACGGAAAACTCTACAATCGTGTTGGATATGCTGCGGGAGCTCAATCAGGAGTTCAGGCAAACGATCGTCATGATCACGCACAACCCCGAAGCCGCAGCGGTGGCGTCGCGAACCATCGAGATGCGCGACGGGGCGATCGTCAAAGAGCGTTGAAGTAGTGGGCAGTTGAACATACGCAAACCACACTACTCAATCCAGACAGGGCAGTAGTTCTATGAAGTCCATGCTGGTCGGAATTAAAAACGTCCTCCTCTGGTCTTACGCCCGTGGGACGTGGCAATACGACGCGCTCTGCCTGCTGATTGTGCTAACGGTCTTTCTAGTCCCGAGCAGTTTCTTCGGAGATCGTGATCGCGCGAAACAAAATTCGGCGAATGAGGTCGAGGCGGCCGCGTTTAGGGCAGGCAAAACTTATGTCGGGGCCGATGAGTTGGACGTTTATCTTAAAAGACAGAATAAGACAGAGCTGGCCCAGACACCGAATGAAGCGATACGGCTCTATTTGCTAGACAAATATGGAAGGGACGTCATTATAGATGGCTTGGAATATTTCACATCCTCGGATGGAAAATTAATATACAGGGTACGGTTCAAATGACGGTCCATCGGTTGTGCCCTTAAACGCCATACAGATATGGAGATTTTATAAATGAAAAAGCTCATTTCCCTGGCGATCATGGCGGGAATATCTCTTCTGATCGCTGGAGTTGATCGCTCGGCTTCCGCCAACGCGCAAGCCCAACTTTTAACCGGCATTCTCAACAAAATGGAGAAGGCCCATCAGGATTTGAAGAGCCTCAAGGCCGAAATGGTTCTTGAAAGGACCAACACTCAGATTGGCGTCACCGATTCCGAATTCGGCCAGTTGCTTTACAAGCCCGGCCCGCAGAAATCGAAACAGAAGCTGCGGATCGATTACACGAAGCCCAGCAAAGACGTCCTGGCTGTTGACGGCGACAATTTCGTCTTTTACCAGCCGCGCATCAAACAGGCGCTTAAAGGCATGGCGTCCAAGTACTCGAAAGGCAGGCAGGGCGGACTCGCCCAGTTCATCACTATCGCGCTCGACGGTTCGCTCAAATCGGCGTCCGGCAAATACAACATCGGCTTCGTCAAGGACGAAATGGTCGAGGGCGTGATGACCAGCGTGTTGCGCCTGACTCCGAAATCCATCGACCAATTCACGAGCTTCGATATCTGGGTCAATCAGCAGAGCGGTTTCCCGGTACGGTTCTCCGGGACCGAGCGTAACGGCGACCAGACGATGGTAACGCTCAAGAACCTGCAGTTGAACACGAACGTGCCTAACAATGCGTTCGCCCTCGACCTGCCGAGCGGGACCAAGATCGTGAAGTAGTTTCACACCTCTCAATCACCGGCGCGGTTGTGGCCCCCAACCGCGCCGATTTCTCCGATTCAATCTATATCTCAACTGTCGCCGATAGGGGCCAAGCCCGACCCCGGTCCCTATTCGCTCATATCAGAAGACTCCAGGCTCCTCCCGCAGGAGGGGCGGCGCCCCGGTATCCGAACTCCCAATGAAAACCTTCCGCAGCAGCAAACTGAAAAGAATCGCGCGTGAAACTAAACTCGTAATCGAGGGCCTGGCCTCGACCAGACATCCGATTCTGGCTCACGTCATTCCGATGCGCCGTTGCAATCTCTCCTGCGGCTATTGCAACGAATACGACAAGGTCTCGGATCCCGTGCCGCTCGACGTGATGAAAGGGCGCCTGGACCGGCTGGCTTCATTCGGCACCTCCGTCATCACCATCAGCGGCGGCGAGCCGATGTTGCACCCGCAAATTTACGAAATCATTTCGCACATCCGCTCGCGTGGGATGATGGCCGGATTGATCAGCAACGGCTATTACATGTCCCGCGACAACATAGAAAAACTAAACCGCGCCGGACTCGAATATCTGCAGATCAGCATCGACAACGTCAGGCCCGACAAGGTCTCGCAGAAGAGCCTCAAAGTGATCGACCGCTACCTCGTCCACCTCTCGCAGGACGCCAGATTCCACGTCAACATCAATTCGGTGCTCGGCGGCGGGGTCAAAAATCCGGAGGACGCGCTGGAGGTGGCCGAACGCGCCATCGAACTCGGCTTCGGCTCGACGCTCGGCGTGATTCATGACGGGAGCGGCCAGTTGAAGCCGCTCAGCGGAGTTGAGGAAGAGGTCTACAAAAAACTGCGGAGGCGCGGAAAGAAGAAGTTCGGATGGCTGAATCAGTTTCAGGATAATCTGGCCTACGGTCGGCCTAACGACTGGCGCTGCCGCGCGGGCGCGCGCTATCTCTACATCTGCGAAGACGGCCTCGTCCATTATTGTTCGCAGCAGCGGGGCTTCCCGGGCATCTCGCTCGAAGAGTACACGCGCGAACACCTGGAGAGCGAGTTTTATACCGAAAAACCATGCGCGAAATTCTGCACCATCGCCTGCGTCCAGCAGGTGGCGATGCTCGACAATTGGCGCGCGCCACAACGGCCATTTGACCTGTCGCCAGAGGTTCTACCCAAGGACGCCGATCAGGGCGACCTCGCGGATGAAGTGGTCAGAGCAGAATCCTAATTAGGGGCGATGGGTCCTATAGGACTTATAGGACCTATAAGTCCTATATTACGGGCCGAATCCTGAAACGGAGGGGCCAATGATCAGAAGAGACTTCCTGAAAACGGCCGGGGTCGCCGGCGCCGCCGCGCTGACCGAAGGCGCCGGGCAAGCCCAAACGACCGGGCCGGCGCCCGGTCGCAAGCTTGACCTGCACACGCATTACTACCCGGAATCTTTCTTTCAAAAGATCCGCGAGACCCCCTCGGAGTTCTCCTTCGACAAAGACCCGACCGGGCAAACCATAATCAAATATCGCGGCGCGCGCTTCTTCGGCGTCACTCCGCCGATGACCGACGTCAACAAACGGATCGAGGACATGGACCGTGTGGGGATTGACGTCGAAGTGGTCTCGCTCTCGACGCCGAACGTCTTCTTCGCCGACGCGCAGCGCCAGCCCGAAATCGCCCGGATGGTCAACGACGCTTACGCCGAGTTGGTGGCCAAACATCCGAAACGCTTCAAAGGTTTCGCTTCAATTCCAATGGACGCGCCCGACGCCGCGCTCAAAGAGCTGCGCCGCGCGATTGACGAGTTGAAGCTGAACGGCGTGATCCTGCTCAGCAACATTCGCGGCGCCGCGCTGACCGCGCCGGCCTATCGCCCCTTCTTCGAAGAGGCCAACCGAATGAAGCTGTGCATCCTGTTGCACCCGATGTTGCCCGCCAACTCCGAGCCGTTCCGCGAGTATGTCTTAGGTCCGATCATCGGCTTCCCGTTCGACACCACGCTGGCCGTGGCCCGGATGTGCTACGACGGTCTGTTGCGCGATTTTCCCGAAATCCGCTGGATCATCGCGCACATCGGCGGCGCCGCGCCTTATTTGATGGAGCGCATGGACAACGGCTTCCGCGATTTCGCCGAATGCCGCGTGAAGATCGACCAACCGCCGAGCGTCTATCTGAAACGGCTCTATTACGATACCGTCACCTTCAGCCCTTACACGTTGAACATGGCGCGGGATCTGGTGGGCGCGGATCATCTGGTGATGGGCAGCGACTATCCGCATAAGCTGGGCTCGATCGACCGGGCGGTCTCTTCGATTGAGAGCCTGAACATTCCGCAGATCGAGAAACAGAAGATTTTTGAAGGCACTGCGCTATCCATCTTGAATAACGTTTAGCCTGAAGATCACCTGCGCAGTCCCTTCGGAATAAGTTCAGTAGATCGAGAAATCAGGAAATGAAGAGCATTTGTCATTGTTCAGCGTTCATTTATCATTTGTCATTGCACGGAAATCACCCAATGTTCATAGGGGATCGATCGACTGCTGCGGCCGGCAATGACAAATGACAAATGACAAATGAACGATGAACAATGGATGTCTCCGTACATTTCGCGATCTACTGAAGTTAGATTGAGACCTGAAAGTCAGTGGGCGTCCGGTCAGGTTATGTCATCCGGCAAGCGCTTCATTTACCAGTTCTTCAAACAGCGGAACCAGATCACCGGCGTATTGCTTGAGGTAGTCCCGCACCATCGTCAAATCAGCTCCGGCATTGATAAGCTCAACGACGTCAACCAGGTCTTTTCGCCGCTTCGCTACGAGTTTCATGTAAATGAGCGCCTCGATCGGGACGACTGGCAGGCCTTCGCTCATCTGAGGGTGGTTGAGAACCTCTTCCATTTGCGGACCGAGCGATGTCGGCGACAGGTAATCTATACGTATGCCGTCCACTTCTATGGGGACGCCGGCTTTGAAGGCCACCAGCGCTCCCTGATGATCGAACGCTTCTTCGCCCACTAAAAAATCCACGTCGGTTGTGGCTCGAATGTACCCGTGCGCGCCGACAGCCAACCCCCCAGCCAACGCATATCGGATGCCTAGATGATCCAACTGCGCAGCAGTCTTGACCGCCGCATCACGCACTCTGGGCGCAACGAAACGAAATGTATCTTTGATGTCCATGAGATTTACCCGTCGACGAGGAATCTGAGCGTACGACATTTGCATGGCTAACCTATGCTTTCATTTCCGTTGGATGCGAGTCAGGACTGAGTATAGAGTTTCCCGGATCGGCGCTTCAAGTCCGCCACTCGGTTAACGGCTTCATGGTCTGTACAGCCACAGCGTCGAGCGGTCAATACTCCGCAGCGACGGCCGCCCGGCGAGCGCCATCGCGATGCGGAATTCGGTCTGCAAAATATTGACCACGCGCCTCACGCCCTCCGGGCCCGCCACACCCAACCCGTACAAGTAAGGCCGGCCAATGAGAACGGCCGTCGCGCCCAGCGCCAGCGCCTTCAGCACGTCGGTCCCGCGCCTGACGCCGCTGTCCATCAGGACTGGGATGCGGCCGGCGACTCTATCCGTGACCTCAGGCAGGACGTCGATTGTGGCAGGCACAGTGTCGAGGTTGCGGGCCCCATGATTGGAGACGATGACGCCGGAAGCGCCGGCCTTCACCGCTTGATCGGCGTCGTCCGGATTCAACACCCCTTTGAGCAACACCGGTACGCGCGCGAATGAGCGCAGCCAATCGATCTCTTTCCAGGTCAGGGCGGCGTCGAGGATCGGAGTGTAGATGTCGCCTTCCGGAGGACGCAGGTTGCCGCCAGGCCGCATCAACCCCTTCAGATTGGCCCGCTCCATTTCCGGCGGCAAGGCGAAGTTGGCGCGCTGGTCGCGATTGCGCACGCCGACTACGGGCGAATCTACAGTCACGCAGATCGCCTTACACCCGGCGTCCTCGGCCCGTTGTACCAGATTGCGCGTAAAGCCGCGGTCTTTCAAGATGTAGGTTTGAAACCAGAGTGGCCGTGTGGCGG
>DATEMG010000047.1:0-6483 GCA_035275805.1 Blastocatellia bacterium | reverse complement strand
GCGGCTCTGATCGCTGATTGCGGATTGGGCGCCGATTGCTCGGTTTGCCCTAAGCCCGGCGCGGACGCAAGCATCAAACCGCAGAAAATGAGCGCGGCCTGAGAAGTGACCTCGCGCAACGACCGCGCAAAATCCGCAATCCGCAATCCGCAACCCGCAATAAAGCGGGCCGCGCCGCGGACGTTCGACGGCGTCAGGAAGATCGCCGCGTAATAGACTGTGACGAACATGCTGTCGATTGAAGAAAAAATCCGATTCATAGTCCTCCTAAGGTCGAGGATATAAGATCGAGGATCGAGGATCGTAAATAGAAGATCGCATCATCCCCCGATCATCGATCTTCTATCCTCGATCTTCTATCCTCGATCCTCGATCTTCTATCCTCGATCCTCATTTTGTCGGCGCGATGATCCGCAGGGCGCCCGGCGCGACCTCGAAGCGCATCGGCAAAGTTCCCATCACGTCCCCGTCGAGTTGGACGAGCGCCTTGTCATTCGAATTAGCCAGCGCCTCGCGCGCCGGCTGGTAAACCACGTTGGAGATTCGCGTATGAAGCCCCCTCGCCATGCTCAGGAACGCGTATGTCAAATAGGCGAGGCGGCTGCGCGAGTTGAAAACGCAGACGTCCAGTTTGTCGTCATCCAATTTGGCGCCTGGAGCTAGCGTGAAGCACACGGCGTAACTGGCGGCGTTCGAGATTACGGTGAAGGTGCTCTCAAGCCGCCGCCCGTTGAGGTCTATTGAAAAAGGCGTCACCGGCATCCGAGCCAGATAGCCCAAGCCCGCGGCCAGATAAGCCCCGGCGCCGATCAATCGCTTTAATCCCAGATCTACGCCGTTGACTATCGTCGCGTCCAGCCCGATGCCGGCCATCAGCAGAAAGTAGCGTTGCCAACCGTCGCCGGGTTTCACCGCCCGCCCGACGCTAATCGTGCGGGCGCTTCGGCCGGCAATCAATTCCGACAACGCGTTTTCGTCGCAAGGCAATCTCATCTCTCGCGCGAGCACATTCGCCGTTCCGCATGGCCACACGGCCAGCGCGGTTTCGGTTCCAACCAGGCTCTGTGCGGCCTCGTTGATGGTGCCGTCGCCGCCGCAGACGATGACGGTCTCTGCGCCGTCATTAACAGATTGGGCGGCCAATCGAGTCGCGTCTCCCACGCAGGTTGTAGGCAGGGGCTTGGCGGCGATCCCCTGCCTGGCAAGCGATCGAGTCAATCGCTCGATCTTTTCCGCGTCACGCTTTAACGCGCCCGCTGTCGGGTTGTAGATCAAAGGTATTTTCTTTTTCCCCATCTTTAAAATCTCTCGCTTCTCAGTTTCTTGACCATCGCAAACAAGGCGCCAGCCGCCAATATAAAGTAAACGCGTTTAGAATCAGACATTTACGTCGCCAGATTGCGGAAATGCCCGCAAATTAATCGCGCGCGTGGCAAGATTCGTCTGACAGTAGTTAAGTTTACCCGGCGGCGGCCGGCGTGAAAACAAAGCCGGAGGCTGAAGATTGCGGAATGCGGGAGGAAGGGAATAAGGAGTGGGGAATAGGGAGTGGGGATAATGCGCCATTTCTTATCCCCACTCCCCACTCCCCACTCCCTATTCCCCGCCTTCAATCGGCGATCCGAGGATCCTCGATCTACTGCTTAGGCGTTTGGTCTGTGGCGAGATTCAGGGATTTATCCGTGCGCAACAGGAAGACGGCGCCCTTCTCGACCTTCAGATTCTTGCCCGTGAGTGACAAGGTCGAATTACCGCCGGCTTCTGCGCTGGAGGTCGAAGTTATGGCGATCAGTCCTTTGGCGTTCGCAGTCGCGCCATTCGCGGTCGCAATCACCTGGCCTGTCACTTGACCCGTCACTTGACCCGTCGCATCCACCACTCCGCCGACCGCGCCGGTCGTCGCTCCCACTACTCCACCAACCGTGTTGTTCACGGTTCCGGTGACGCCGCCGAGCAACCCGCCACCCGCCCCGCCGGAGGTGGACGTTCTCGACCCGGCAGCGCCGCCTGCATTGGCGCCAACTCCCCCACTAGCCCCCGAGGACGCGCCCAGGTCATCGATCTGACTCTGAGTGTTGACGGAGACTTGCGTGATCTGCTCAATCGTCGCAGAGAAGGGCATCGTCAAATTCTTATTCCGCAGTTGATCGAATTGGAGTTGCAACCGCGAGGCTCCTTCTTTGCCTTGCGCCTTGGCAGATTCGACAACGTGGCCGGTTAGCGCTGAACCTTTGGCGATCACCTCTTTCCCGCCGACAATCAGGGGTTTGAGCGTTCGCATTTTGAACTCGTCGCCGGGTTTGGCCTTCCCGGCCTCGAGCGTGGAGATCAATTCCGCGCTCAACTGAGCCCCTGAATCCAGAACGACCGCCTGGTTGGCGTTCTGCGCTTCGGCCTTTGCGCCGCCTCGCGCCGATGCGGCGCCCCTGGCGGATCCTTGAGCCAGGGCTGAAGAGCTGACCACCACGGTTACGGCAAAAAGCAATACAAGTCGTTTCATTAAGCTTCCTCCTAAAGGATGGGAAAATGACGTGGCTGTGGGTGACACGTCGAAAATGCAAGGGGTTAGGATTCAATGTGGGTTCAGCCGGGCAATCGGAAATAGGCAAACGGCATACCCTCAGGCCGGCGCCGAGGCTAAGGTCTCAAATTGTCGCGCTTAAGTGTTTTAGCGGTATCGCCGGAAAAGCTATGCGACAGGTCTGGAAATAAATTGATAGGAAAGACTACAGAAGCGGGCGCGGAATGACCGAGAGTGGAACATATTCAAAGCCTGATCTCGCTTCGTGGCGCGCGGCCTGACAGAACGTCAATCGCATTTTCAACCGCAAGCATCGCCATTGCCGTTCGGGTTTCCAGCGTGGCGCTGCCGATGTGGGGCAGCAGCACGAGGTTGCTCATCTCCAGCAGCGGGGGGCTGATCTCAGGCTCACGTTCGTAAACATCGAGGCCCGCTCCCGCGATCCGCCGCTCCCGCAAGGCGCCGACCAGCGCGGCTTCATCGACGACGGGGCCGCGCGAGGTATTGATCAGGTAAGCTGTCGGCTTCATTCGCGCGAACGCGCCGCGGTCAATCAGATGACGCGTGGCCGCGGCCAAGGGGACGTGCAGCGTGACGATGTCCGCCATTTCGAGCAGTTGATAGAAAGAGACGCGACGGGCCGCAAGCCCGTCAAGGCGCGCGCTCTGGCTGAGCGGGCTTGTATGGCCCTGTCGTGCGAGCATGATCGAGTTGTGGTGTGGGTCGTCGCGAAAAGCCACGTCGTCGCGGCCGCAATAGACCACCTGCATTCCGAACCCGGTCGCGCGGCGGGCCACCGCCCGCCCGATACGTCCGTAACCGACCACGCCGAGCGTCTTGCCGGTGATCCCGCTGCCCATCATCATGTCGAAATCCCAGCCCGTGAATTTGCCCGCCCGCGTAAAGGCGTCAGCTTCGACGATCCGGCGTGTCACGGCCAGGATCAAAGCCCAGGTCAAATTAGCCGTCGCCTCGGTCAACACGTCAGGCGTGTTGGTCACGTAAACGCCTCGCGCGCGCGCCGCCGCCACGTCAATGTTGTTGTACCCGACCGCGACGTTGGCGATCACTCGAAGCCTCGTCCCCGCCTCGATCACTTCGCGGTCAACCGCGTCCGTCAACAGACAGACCAGCCCGTCGGCCTCGCGCACGCCCGCCAGCAAAGAGTCGCGATCCAACACGCCGCGTTCGACTCCGACGTGATAATCACAGACCTCGGCCAGCCTGTCTATCGCGGGCGGCGGGAGTTGTCGGGTGACAAAGACTTGTGGTCGCATATTTATCCTTTGGCGCATCGAATTAAATCACAACCACCGAAGGAGAGCGTTCAGAGTACCGACTAAAGTCGGCGCCTGAACGCTCTCCTTCGGTGGTTGTAGTTAACCCGAAAGCGCCAATGTCGGCTATTCTGATTTACCGGCGCCAGTTTTTTGAAATTCAGAAGGAAGAGGCGCTTTCAACAGCGCCTCTTCCTTCTGCGCCTTTAGCGTCTCCTGCGTTTTCAGATAACGTTCTGGCTGGCGCAAGCTGGTCCCTTTCGCGTATCCCAAATAACGGTCTATCGCCGATCGCCATCGTTCGGTCAAGTCATCGCAGAATCGGTCGAAGTTCTCCAGCGACTGTTGGACTATGATCTTCCTCTTCCGGTCGCGCGACCAGATCTGCAAAATACCGCTGCGCCCCTCAGGCCGTCTCCGTCTTGCTTTAGACAAGTCAATCGCGCAGGAATCATCGTCGTAACTTTTTCTGACCACCAGACCGTTTGCCTCAACGTCGCCGATCTCCCAGTAGGCGATTTCAACGTCTTTGAGCAAAGGCCGCTTCAAGAGAAGGCTTTGGCCAGTGATGATCACGCGCGATCTGTATTGAATAAAGAGATATGCAATCACGAACACGAAGAGGCCGAGGTAGGCGACTCCTGGCAACGCAAACCATAGGCTGTCAAAAAAATTTTTCAGAAAAGACCACAACAAATATGGTTGCGTAGCAAGACAGGCGAACACCGCCTTTGTGTGGCGATACTCGTTGCGATATTCAATCGCTTCAAAATCTATTTCGCCGAATTCGACCTGTTTTGACATTTTGCAATTTATTTCGCCTGTCGCGCCGGATCACATATTGTCCCGCCTGAACTCTTCGACGATATAATCGCAAGCCCGCACGGTGAGCGCCATCATAGTCAGCGTGGGGTTCTGGCAGCCCTGCGAGACGAAGCATGAGCCGTCGGTGACGAAGAGGTTCTTCACGTCCCAGCTCTGATTGAATTTGTTGAGCACCGAAGTTTTCGGGTCGTCGCCCATGCGGGCCGTGCCGACCTCGTGAATGCACAACCCGGGGTTGGCCAGGTTCTGGTTGGAGTATTGAATTTCCCAGCCGGCGGCCGTGACCATTTCTTTCATCGTTTCTATCTGGTCTTTAGCCATTTCGCGTTCGTTGTCGCCGTAGGCGCATTCGATGTGCGCGACAGGAATTCCCCAGGCGTCCTTCCGGTCCTTGTTGATGGACACGTGGTTTTCCGCGCGCGGCAGCATCTCGCCGAACGCGCCCATCCAGAAGGTAGGGGCGCCGGGCGTTTCGCGCACCATCCGTTTGAATTCGGAGCCGAAGCCTGGAGTGTTGCGCATATGCGTGGGGTGCATTCCCTTCGCCGCCGTGGACTGGACGCCATAGCCGCGAATGAATTTCGAGTTTTTGTCGAAGACGTTTCTGAACTTCGGGATGTAGATTCCGTTGTTGCGCCCGTCGCCGTGATCGTAAGGGTATTTCGCCACGGCGGGCACTATGCCGCCGACGCTGACCGAGTAGGTGTGATCCATCAGATACTGCCCCAACACGCCCGATGAATTGTTGGCCAGCCCCTTCGGATATTGCCTTGTCGCCGAATTAAGCAGCAGCCGCGTCGATTCGACGGTCGATGCGCAGAGCACCACCACTTTGCCGTAAACTTCATGAGCCTTCTTCGTGACGCGGTCGATGAAGGCGACGCCCTTGGCCTTGCCGGTGTTGGAGTCGACGATGACGTGGCTGCAGACGGCGTCGGAGCGCAGAGTCAGCTTGCCGGTTTTCATCGCGGCGGGCAGAGTAGAGCCGGGCGTGTTGAAATACGAATGGGTGTCGCAGCCGCGCTCGCAGTGGCCGCAGTAATGGCAGGCCGCGCGCCCATTGTGGGGACGGGTCAGCATCGCGACGCGGCCCATGATCACGCGGCGATCTTTCCACCGGCCCTCGACTGTGTTTTTCAGCAAACGCTCACCGCAGGTCATGGACATAGGCGGCAGGAAGACGGAGTCGGGCAGTTGCGGCAGGTTCTCGGTCCCCCCGCTGATGCCGACGAAGCGCTCGACGCGTTCATAAAATGGCGCGAGGTCGGCATGGCTGATCGGCCAGTCGACGCCGAACCCGTCGCGGCTGGCGGCCTTGAACTCGTAGTCGCTGAAGCGGTAAGACTGCCGCCCCCACATTAAAGTTCGGCCGCCGATCTGCCGCCCGCGAATCCAATCGAACGATTTGCCTTCGGCGGTGGTGTACGGATTGTCCACGTCGTCAACGAAAAAATGACTGGCGTACTCATCGCAGGCGTAACACTTCGATTGAATCGGCTGCCGCTTCCTGAGCAACTCACTCTGCGGAATCAGGTTCCGGTATTTTAGATCGTAGGGGAAGGCAAGCATTCTGAAATCTTTCGCGGGATCGAGCTTGCGGCCGGCTTCGAGCATAATCACGCGCAGGCCTTTTTGGGTCAGTTCTTTCGCCGCCCACCCCCCGGTCGCGCCAGAACCGACGACTATTACGTCGTAAATTGTCTGCTTCGGCATCATCTCTCCTGTTTTGCGTGTGAATCTTGGAGTAAAGGAGATTGCGCGCAAACTCTATTACAGTCAGGGGCAAAAAGGGAATGGGGAATGGGGAGTGGGGAGTAGGGAATGGGGAATGGGGGGCAAGAATATGTGAAATTCCACTCC
>DATEMG010000046.1:0-7724 GCA_035275805.1 Blastocatellia bacterium | reverse complement strand
AGCGTGGCTCCGGCCATCAGCCGATTGTCGAAGCCACGCTCGCTACCGCTCGCGGTACTGATTCGCAGGCAAGACACTTGACACTCATCATTCTTCTATGAACAAAAAGCTATCTCGCAGAAAGGCATTAAAGGGCATCGGTTCCGCGGGCGTCGTCGCGTTGATCGATGCGCGATCGTTGAATGCGCAGGAGGCCGCGATTCGCATTGCGGGACAACCTGTGGAGATCGCCGTCTCACAAGTGAGCGCGGTGACCGTGCGTTTGAGCGTTACGCCAATCGTTGACGGCCGTCCGCAGCCGCTCCCGCACGACGGCTCGTTGACGCGGCGGGTGTGGTCGCCTCCGGCCGTTAAGATCACAAGCCTGACGCGAGCGCGGCAAGCGCAATGCGGCGATCTGGTTGTGAAGCTCACGCCCGATCCTCTGACCATTCGCGTCGAGACCAATGACGGGCGGCTGGTTCAACAGCTTCGTCCGGATCAGCAAACCGGCGCGCTCAACTTCATGCTCGATGACAAACCGGCGCTCGGCTTCGGCGAAGGCGGGCCGCAATTCGACCGGCGCGGCTCGACATACAACAATCGAAACGGACAGGGCGGCTACCGTTTGCGCACTCACGGCGGGCGCGTTCCCATTCAATGGCTGATCGGGACGAGCGGCTGGGCGATGTTCATTCATCACCCGTTAGGCGATTTCGATCTCACGGGCAAGGAAGGCCGCCTGACGCCGAGAGGCGGAGACAGGCCGGCCAGCAGCGTGGCGGGCGCGCTGGAAGGGAGCCCGGCGTTGCCGTTGGACGTTTTCGTGGTGGGCGCGCGCGAGCCGGCGCGGATAATGGCCGAATACGCGCGACTCACCGGCAATCCGGAGATGCCGCCGCTGTGGTCACTAGGTTATTTGCAATCGCACCGAACATTGGACGGCCCCGAAGAGGTCCAAAGGGTCGCGCGGACCTTCCGTGAAAAGAAGCTGCCTTGCGACGCGCTGATCTATCTCGGCACTGACTTCACGCCTTCGGGCTGGAACACTCACAACGGAGAGTTCACCTGGCATCCGAAGAATTTCCCCGACCCGAAGAAAATCATCGGCGAATTGCACGATCAACATTTTAAAGTCGTGCTTCACACCGTTATTGAAGGGCGGCGGCTGGCGGGCGCGGTCAACGATCCGTGTACGGCGGCGCCCCTGCCGAGCGGGCGAACGCCAGACGGCAAATGGCCCGACAATCGGCAAGTCGGCTGTTATTGGCCTGTTCACAAGTCTCTTTATGACGTCGGCATCGATGGCTGGTGGCCGGACCAGGGCGACGGCCTGGACGCGCAGTCGCGGCTGGCTCGCATTCGCATGTACTTCGAAGGCTCGCAGCAGTTCCGTCCGAACGAGCGTGTCTTCGCGCTTCACCGCAACGGCCACGCCGGGATGCAGCGTTACGCCGCGTTCCTCTGGTCTGGCGACGTCTATACGACCTGGGAGACGTTGAAGACGCATGTGCCGGTGGCGATCAACACGGGGTTGACGGGAATTCCATACTGGGGCACGGACATCGGCGGTTTCGTCCCGACCAAAGAGTACACGGGCGAATTGCACGCCCGCTGGTTTCAATTCGGCGCATTCTGTCCGCTCTTTCGCGCGCACGGGCGGACGTGGCATTTGCGACTGCCCTGGGGGTGGAATACAGGCGAATTGGGGCACAATGAAATCTCCAACTACACGGGCGGCGCGGCCAACCCCGATCCGAGCGAACTGCGCAACCCCGACGTGGAGCCTATCTGCCGCAAGTATCTGGAGCTGCGCTACAGGTTGATGCCCTATCTTTACAGCGCCGTCCGCGAAACTCACGAGACCGGACTGCCGATTATGCGCGCCTTGTGGCTGCATTATCCCGACGACGCGGAGGCCGTTGCGCGCGGCGATCAGTATTTATGGGGACGCGACATTCTGGTCGCGCCGGTGGTCGAAAAGGGCGCGGCCGAGCGACGGCTCTATTTGCCGCGCGCCCATTGGTACGATTTCTGGACCGAGGAGAAGATCGAAGGCGGGCGCGAAGTGAGCAAGGCCGTCGATCTCTCGACAATGCCTTTATACGTTCGCGCCGGTTCAATCATCCCGATGGGGCCGGTGAAACAATACGCCGCCGAAAAGGTTGACGGGCCGCTGATGCTGCTGATCTACCCCGGCGCGAACGCGGCGTCCACGCTCTACGAAGACGACGGAGCCACATTCAATTATCGCCGCGGAGAGTTCATGCGGATAGAAATGATCTGGAATGACAGCCGCCGCTCGCTGACATTGCGATTGGCGAAGGGCTCGCGGACGTTGCCCCCGATCAAGCGCAACATCGAAGTCCGGGTCGTGGGCGAGAAGGCCGTGCGCGCTATCGCGTTTGAGGGGCGGCCCGTCGAGGTCCGGTTCGGTTCGTAGTCCCGCCTTCAGGCGGAAACGTCAGATAAAGATCACCCGCAATACCAAAGGCTTCCGCCTGAAGGCGGGACTACGAACTTCATTTCAGTGGAGGCGACGATGAGACGTTTTGTGATTGTTACGGCAATGCTGGCGGCGGCGGCGGTCGCCGCGCAGACGCCGACGAAGGAACAGGAGAAGCCTTTCATTCAGGATTACATCAAAGCCGTCGTCGGCGCGCCGCCAGCGTCGCTCGGCGTCGATCCCTTCTACAGGAAATACGCCGACGCGCTGGGCATAGCGATCCTCAGTTCGGAGAAAGTTCCCGACGCGGCGCTGCTGGTGGCGCGCGACATCGCGATTCATATGCTGATCAAACGTCCGGACCTCCGCGCGGAGATGGTCAAAAAGAAGATGCGCGTCGGAGTTATGGCGCAATCGGAATCAACGACCGACATCCCAGAACACAGAGACAGAAAGCGACCGGGGCGCGACGATCCTCGCCTGACCCCGCAGGAAAAAGCCAATTACGACAAGCCCGGCGGCATCGCCGGCATGACCGATAAGGAGTATTGGGACCGCCGAGCCCGCGGCCTCGGCGGCAATCCGACGACCTGCGCGGAAGAGAATCTGCTCGGATATCCGGGCACGCGCTATTTCGGCGAGAACATCTTCGTCCACGAGTTTTCACACGCGATTATGGGCGTTGGCATCCGCACGGCCGACTCCGCGCTCTACGCGGAGATTCAGGCCGCGTACAAGGAGGCGATGGCGAAGGGGCTTTGGAAGAATCATTACGCCTCGACCAACGCCAATGAGTATTGGGCCGAAGGCGCGCAGACCTGGTTCTGGTCGAACTATGAATACATGGACGGCGAGACCCGCATCCAGACTCCCGAAGATCTACAACGCTACGATCCGAAATTGTACGAACTGCTGAGCCGCGTCTACGCGGATCATCACATCCCTATGGATGTCTATCACGGCAAGAATATACCGCCGCCACGGCGGCGTGGCGCGCAATAACTAGAGCGGATTGCAAATGCGTATACAAGGCTGTGACGCGAGTTGTTTACTCGCGCTTCTTTCCTGATTGGACAACGCCCTAATCAGGGCGATTAAACAAATCGCCCCACAACGTAAACGCATTTACAATCCGCTATAGATTTCCGCAGGAGGGAATATGAAAGTCGGTAGAAAATGGTTCATCATTGGTATTGCGGCAGTGTGCTTTGGAGATACCACGTCTATAGGTCAGCAAAAGCAATCCGCAATCCGCAATCCGCAATCCGCAATCAAGCGGGATTATCCCGTCAAACCCGTGCCTTTCACCGCCGTCCATTTTAACGACGTCTTCTGGGCTCCGCGCATAGAGATCAATCGGACGGTGACCATTCCCTTCGCCTTCGAGAAGTGCGAGGAGACGAAGCGCGTCTATCATTTCGAGCGCGCCGCCGCGGCGCTCCAAGGCGACCTGCTCGAGGACAAGAGGCCGCCCGGCTACCCCTTCGACGACACTGATCCGTACAAAGTGCTCGAAGGCGCCTCGTATGCGCTCAGCGTCCATCCCGACGCCAAGCTGGAGGCTTATCTCGACAGATTGATTGCGAAGATCGGCGCGGCCCAGGAGCCGGACGGCTATCTTTACACCACGCGCACGATCAATCCCGCCAGTCCACATCCGTGGGCCGGGCCGGAGCGCTGGGTGTTGGAGAAGGTGGACAGCCACGAGCTTTATAACCTGGGCCATCTCTACGAGGCCGCCGTGGCTCACCATCAGGCCACAGGGAAGCGCTCGCTTCTGGACATCGCGCTGAAGACGGCTGACCTTCTCACTCAGACCTTCGGCCCCGGCAAGAAGGCGATCTGGCCAGGCCACCAGATTACGGAGATGGGACTGGTCAAGCTTTACCGCGCAACCGGCGAGCAGCGGTATCTAGACCTCGCCAAATTTATGCTCGACGCGCGCGGACCGGACGGCGACAGAGGCGCGGGCCGGCAGTATAACCAGTCTCATAAGAAAGTGGTGGAGCAGACCGAGCCTGTCGGCCACGCCGTGCGCGCCACCTACATGTATTCCGGCATCGCCGACGTCGCGGCGCTCACCGGCGACGCGGCTTACGTCAACGCTATCAACAGAATCTGGGAGAGCATGGTGGGGCGAAAGCTCTACATCACGGGCGGCATCGGCGCAAGCGCTTCTGGCGAGGCCTTCGGGCGCGATTACGAACTGCCCAACCTGAGCGCCTATAACGAGACCTGCGCCGCCATCGGCAATGACTACTGGAACCATCGTCTGTTCCTGCTGCATGCTGATGCGAAATACATAGACGTGATGGAGCGGACGCTTTACAACGGGCTGATCTCTGGCGTATCGCTCGACGGCAAATCGTTCTTCTATCCCAACCCGCTGGAATCGAACGGCCGGCATCAACGCAGCCCGTGGTTCGGCGTGGCCTGCTGCCCGGGCAACATCACTCGCTTTATGGCCTCCGTGCCTGGCTACGTCTACGCGCAGCAGGGCGACAGGCTCTACGTCAACCTTTACGTCGGCAGCGCGTCCGAGATTGAGTTGGACAACGGCCGCAAAGTGAAACTGACGCAAGAGACGCGCTACCCCTGGGACGGCGCTGTCAAAATGACGGTGGCCCCCGACAAGGCGGACGCCTTCGCGATCAACGTGCGCATCCCCGGCTGGGCGCGTAACGAGGCCGCGCCGGGCGATCTTTACCGATTTCTCGATCAGGTAGAAGAGCCGGTCATGCTCAAGGTCAATGGCAAACCTGTTCCGCTCAATGTCGAGAAGGGATACGTGAGTATCAGGCGGAAGTGGAAGAGGGGTGACGTGATCGCCTTGACGCTGCCGATGCCCGTGCGGCGCGTGGCGGCGAACGAGCAGGTCGCGGCGGATCGAGGGCGCGTGGCGCTGCAGCGCGGCCCGATTGTTTATTGCGCCGAATGGCCGGACAATCCGGGCAGCCGCGTGCGCAACCTGCTGCTTCCCGACAGCGCGAAACTCGTCGCCGAATTCAGGCCCGACCTGCTCAACGGCGTGACTGTCATAAAGTCACGAAGCCTGGCCCTTAATTTCGACGCCCAGGGCAACGTGCTGAAGAATGAACAGGACTTCACTGCGATCCCTTATTACGCCTGGGCCAACCGCGGTCGCGGCGAGATGATTGTCTGGATCCCCGACAATGAAAAGAACGCCCGCCCGCTACCGTTCCCGACCATCGCCACAACGAGCAAAGTCACCGTCTCGGGCCGGCAGAATCCACGGCTCGACCCGCGCCGGATTAACGACGGCGAAGAGCCTGCCTCGTCGAGCGACTCCAGCTCCTATTTTGATTGGTGGCCGACGAAAGGCTCGACCGAATGGGTCGAGTACGTCTTCGAGAAGCCGGCCACCGTCTCGCAGGTGGAAGTCTATTGGTTCGACGACACGGGGCGCGGCGAGGTGCGCGTACCTCAATCCTGGCGCGTGCTCTACAAAGACGGCGATGAGTGGAAGCCTGTGGAAAACACCGGCCCGTATGGGGCTGAAAAAGACCGGTATAACAAAAACGCTTTCATGCCAGTGACAACAACGGGGTTGCGCCTTGAAATCGTCATGCAGCCAAATTGGTCGGCGGGCTTGCATGAGTGGAGGGTGAAATGACGACATCGGGTAATTAATTCCGAAGAGCGTCGAAAAACAGTATCATTTTAAAACAAAATTGGCCCGCCATTGATTGAATAAAAAACAAAATGGGGGGCTTTATTTTGCAACTAAAGAATATTTATTCCGGCGCAAATAATTAAATAGGTTTGAGTGGAAAGGCTTGCGGCGCGGTATGAAAGGCGCCCGGGACCTTCTCAGATTTGCGGATTGCAAGTTGCATGGTGAAAAAACGGCAAGGAATGATCCTGCCTGATACAGTTTGACTTTGAATCATACGAGCGAAGACACCCAGGGGAGGATCGTTGAGATTTCTCAACAAAGGCAATGGCGATTTACCCATCGGTTAGACACAGGTCAGGTTGGATAAGGCACAGTTGTTGCGCTAAGCCGTCACCGCTCGCGTCTGAATTGTAGAAAATTGAGTCATCAAATTGGACCGAAACCAGTGAAACCATCATTGAAACAATGCCAGGAATCTGGGAGGACTTAAGTTATGAAAACCAGTAGAGCAATATTGAATCTGATGTTCGTCGCGATCGTGGCGCTGACTGTGACTGTCCCGACGATTGCGCAGGACTCGCAGGCCCAGCCGTCGCGCGTCGCGGTCGGTAGAAAGCAGAAGATCAGCGGCGTCGTCATTAGCCGCGAGGCCGACAAAATGATCGTCCGCGACATTAACGGTTCTGATGTGGCCGTGACCGTGTCCGGCGCGACCAAGATCACCGAGAAAAAGTCTAATCCGTTCCGCAGCGCCAGGAACTACCCGGTTACCGCGTTGCTGCGTGGGCTGGAAGTTGAGGTCGAGGGACGTGGCGACAGCGCAGGAGTGTTGGTCGCCGAGAAGGTCAAATTCACCAACGACGATTTCGGCGTGGCGCGTTCGCTCGATTCGCGCGTCGCCCCCGTCGAAACGCGTGTGACCAGCACCGAAGGGCGCATGGATGGGGCTGAGAACCGGTTGACCGCCGCCGAGCAGAACGCTCAGCGTCTGTCGGGCCAGCTCGAAGAACTGGCTGCCGTCGCCAACACGGCTCGTGGTGGCGCCAAGGCCGCTCAGGAGACCGCCGATCAAGCGCTCGCCGCCGCCAAGACCAACAGCGCCGACATCCAGGCCACCAACGATCGCATCTCGCAGATTGACAACTACGAAGCTCGCCAGAACATCGCCGTGAACTTCCGTGTCAACAGCGCCGTGCTTTCGACTGAAGCCAAAGCTGCTCTCGACGAAATCGCCACCCAGGCCAAGAACGAAAAGGGCTACCTCATTCAGGTAACCGGATTTGCGTCGGCCGACGGAACCGAGGCGAGGAATCGCGCGCTCAGCGAGCGCCGCGCCGATGCCGTGAGACGATACCTTGCCGAGAATCACGACATCCCGCTCCACCGGATGATCAACCCGTTCGGTTTCGGCGAGCTTAAGCCAGTGGCCGACAACGAAACTCGCGAAGGCCGCAAACAGAACCGTCGCGTCGAAGTGGCGATTCTGGTCAACAAAGGGCTGACGGCGGCGGCTTCCCGCAATTAAGGCGGTGACTTAAATCAGGACAACCCATAGTGAGACAGACTTTAGCCTGTCCCACTCAGAAATTAAGGCGCGAAAGTTGGCCGGGCTAACCCGGTTACTTTCGCGCCTTAATACTTAGTGCTCTGCTAACTAAGTTA
>DATEMG010000045.1:0-12712 GCA_035275805.1 Blastocatellia bacterium | reverse complement strand
GTGCGGGCGGTATTCATCATCGCCAGAGAATGGTGCGGGCTCGTCACGACGTTTGAGATGACCTGTGTCTCCTCCGGATAGGGCACGGATGGTTCGAGGACGCCTATGATCGTCGCTGAGCGCGCGCCCAGGCGCACCGTCTTGCCGATGACATTCGGGTCGCTCCCCAACGCGGTCCAGAAGCGATGCGTCAACACCGCCACACCCGCGGCATTCGGGCCATCATCAGTGGCCTCGATGAGGCGGCCGAGCACGGGCCGCAGCCCCATCACGTCGAAGTACGAGCCGCCGACAACTCCCGAGCGAACGGAACGAGGCTCGCCGAGACCGACCATTGTGAAGCCGATGGTCGAGAAGTCGCCGAACGCGGTCACGGTCTTCATTCGTGAGCGCAGATCGATGAGTTCAGGCACCGAGAACGTGGTATTCTCGACATCAATGCCCGGCGCGCTCTGGCGGATGTAGATCAGCCGCGATTCGTCCCGATTGACGAGTGGCCGCAGGAGCACGACCCGGACGACGCTGAACATTGCCGCGTTGGCGCCGATGCCCAGCGCGAGGGTCACGATGACGGTCAGCGCCAACCCCTTGGCGCGAGTGAACGACCGGAACGCAGATTTCAAGTCGGTGAAGAAGCTCATAGGTCTCCTATTACATGTCGGCGTCGACGTCTATGCCCAGCCGTACACCGACGCCGTTGAAGCGTGGAAGGTCCGAAACGCGTCCAGCCAACCCGCGATCGAAGTGAAATATGGCAACCTGCGTGGTGAAGTAGGGCAACCTGCGTGCCATATGGGCCTGGAGCATAATGGGTCAAGCAACAAGGAGTTACAGTCAGGGTCCCCAGGACGGTCTGTCCGATCATGGGATGCGTGCGTCCGGACGCGGGAAAACCGCCACTGCGCTGCTTAGACTTCGCGGCCGATCACATAGAGGTGTGTCGTATTCGCGCGGGAGCGCGTCAGATATTCCGCGTCCTTGCGGTATCGCGTCGCAGGTCAGAAAACTAAATGCGCCATGCCACGTTGCTGCAAGAACGCCATTCTGTTGTATAACGTGTTCGGCGTCTATTTCGTGGACTCGGTCTCAAGCTTCCTGCGCAATCGGGCGCCACGCCTACTCTCGTAGCGATCATTGGCAACCAGCGCGTCCGGGTGAAGTTGCGATAGTGAATCGGAGCTTCGCGGGCAAGATTATTATTGCTCTTCTAACCAGGTTGTTTGGCATTGTGTTTTAACACCTTCGCTTTGAGCCTGCGAAGCAGGCGGCAGCATAAAGCCTGGGGCGTAAGCCCCAGGAGAGTGGTAGTAAAGCGCTCCGCAGCCCACGAAGTTGGCGACAGCCATTGGCTGTCGCCCGTTTCACGGGCTTGGGAAAACACCAAAAACATAGTTTCCAGAGCATTAGTGCTCTGCTAACTAAGTTATCAAGCACTATTGAGACGACGAATCAGTACCGCGAGCGGTAGCGAGCGTGGCTTTGGCCAACGGCCGCTCGCTACCGCTCGCGGTACTGATCCAGTCGATGCCTTACAAAACAACTTAGTTAGCAATGCAGTTAGTGAGGAGGAACCGCTTTGCTTTACATGATCATTGAGCATTTCAAGAACCGGAACCCTATTCCCGTATATCGTCGATTCCGCGATCACGGCCGCCTCACTCCCGAAGGATTGCAATACGTGTCAAGCTGGGTTGATGAGGAGCTTGAACGTTGCTTTCAACTGATGGAAACAGACGACCGCAAACTTCTCGATGAATGGATCGCCAATTGGAGCGACATTGTCGAATTCGAGATTTTTCCGGTCATTTCCTCAAAGGAGGCGGCCGAGAAAATAGCGCAGCATCTATGAACAAGTCTCCGACATTCATTAACGCGCCGTCTCAATACGGAAACTTAATTGAAACTACTTGGCGCGAAGCTTAAGGCGGTTGGCAAACAACAAATTTCCCAGGGCATCAATGCTCTCGCCTCAGCCCGAAAAGGAGCAAATTTTTTCAAACTTGCCACCCCGCCTGGCTATCTTAATGACTCATTCCCTAATTTCGCTGAGTATAGGAAGGCTGGGTATGAATAGATTTAAAAGGACTGTCGCCGCAATTTTGGGCGCCTTGACCTGCTGCGCGATGTGCGCCGTCGCAGGCGCCGCGCAAACTCAGAAACAGGATTCGGACCAAACCTTTAAGATCGACACGACCTTAGTCAGCGTGCCGGTCATTGTCAGCGACCGGCAAGGGCGCTACATCGCCGGTTTAAAGGCGTCGGATTTTACGCTTTACGAAGATCGCATCAAACAACAGATAGCTTTTTTCGCCGACGCCGAAGAGCCGATCAATGTCGCGTTGCTACTGGATACCAGCAAGAGCGCGACGTGGGCGCTGGACGACATTAAGATAACGGCCCGGGACTTCCTCAAGCAATTGCGCCCTCAAGATCGAGCGATGATCGTCAGTTTTGATCGCGACGCCATTGCTCTTTGCGAGCTGACCTCGGATCGCAAAACTCTGGAGCGCGCCGTCGGCGACGCGCAAATCGGCGAACGCTTCGGAACGAAGCTGCGCGACGCCGTCGACGCCGTAATGAAAGAAGAATTCAGAACGGTCAAAGGCCGCAAAGCGATCGTGCTGTTGACCGACGGCAAAGATCACGGCAGCGAGGTCGACGAACGAACGTTGATGGAAAGCGCGACGGAGGCCGATACATTGATCTACTCGGTATTTTACCGATCCTTGCCGCCGTGGATGGACAGTGACCGGCAGTCCCCTCGCCAGCGTCAGGACGGAGGTTGGCGCCGGCGGCGGCGAGCAGGCCGCATCGAGGAGCGCAACGAAGAAGCGATTGATTTTCTGCGGCGGTTGTCCGAGGTTTCCGCCGGACGTTACTTCAGCAGCGAAGTGAGCGATCTGAAACAGACCTTCGGACAGATTCTCGAAGAGTTGCGCCATCAATACCGGCTCGGTTTTTACCCGCCGGATCATCCGGCGGGCAGTGTTCACGCCATCAAAGTTGAAGTCGGGATAGAAGCCGTCCGCCCTGATGTTGTTGTGCGCTCACGCCGCAGCTATCGGGTAGCCGGAGGACTCGAGAACGAATAAGCGATAATGATTTCTCTGTGTTCTGCGGCGCCCTGCGGCGTCTAACAGTCGTCATATCACTATTGCCGTCAGAATCAACCCGAAGAATCGTTCTCACGTCTTTCGCCGCTGTTCGGGCGTCTGACGAGGCTCATGATCACGACGGCCAGTTCGGCAGGCTCGACCGGCTTGGCGACATGCATTTGGAAGCCGGCGTTCAGCGCGCGCATCCGGTCTTCGACTCGCCCGTAGGCCGTAAGCGCCACGGCCGGAATATAAGCGCCGCGCGCGCTCTCCCACTCGCGCACGCGACGAATCAGGCTGTAGCCGTCTTCACCAGGCATTCCAATGTCGGTCACCATCACATCGGGCCGCCACTGGGGCTTAGTCGTTGTTATCAGCAGGTAGGCTTCCGCGGCGGAACTGGCTGCAACCACTTCTGCGCCGTACTGCGTAAGCACCGTCTCAATCAATTCGCGCGCATCGTCCTCGTCATCGACCACCAGCGCGCGCACGCCTGCGAGTTCTCCCGAGCTTTTGACCGTAAACTGCCCGCCTCCGACCTCCCCGAGCGGCGTGGTGACGGCTCGGACCGGAAGCGTCACTTTGAAGGTCGCGCCCCAGCCTTCGCCCGGGCTCGCGGCCTCAATCGTTCCACCATGCAACTCAACCAGGTATTTGACGAGAGCCAGGCCAAGGCCGAGGCCGCCGTACCTCCTCGCGCTCGACGAATCCGCCTGGCGAAAGCGGTCAAAGACATAGGGCAGGAAATCAGGGCCGATGCCTTTGCCAGTGTCGCTCACGGTGATGCGAATGTGCGGGTCCACGCGCTCCAGGCGCGCTTCGACGCGGCCTCCCTGAGGCGTGAACTTAACGGCGTTGGAGAGCAGGTTCCACACCACTTGCTGCAAGCGAGTGGGGTCGCCGGTGATCTGACCGATTTCAGTGGGGAGATCAGTCTCGATCGAGATCCCTTTGGCGTCCGCCGCCGGGTGGATCGTCTGAACCGACTGGTCAATTACCGAGACCAGGTCCACTGGCCCGAGTTCGAGCCTGAGCTTGCCGCTGATGATGCGGGCCGTGTCGAGCAGGTCATCGATCAGTTGCGCCTGCGCCTTCCCGCTGCGATCGATGATTTCCGCCGCCTGCTTGACGTTCTGGGGGTCCGAGCCGCGGTAACGCAACAGGGCCGCGTATCCGAGTATCGCGTTCAAAGGCGAGCGCAATTCATGCGAAACGAGGGCGAGGAATTCATCCTTCATCCGGTTGGCCTCTTCTGCCTGGCGTCGCGCCTGCTGCTCGACTTCGTAAAGGCGCGCATGCTCGATGGCCAACGCGACGCGATCGGCCGCCAGTTGCAGCAACCGTACATCATCTTCAGTAAAGCGTCTGAGCTGGGTCGCGTCAGCGTGAATCACGCCGATGAGCCGTCCTTCGACGATTAGCGGCGCGCCGATCAGAGAACTGGCATTTCGTCGCAGAGCCGGGATGATCACCTCCACCGCCGAGAGGTCCTCCACAATTAGCGGAGCGCGGCTCGCCGCAATGGAGCCGGCCACGCCCGCTCCGAATGGAACAATCTGTCCCGAAGCGTCCTCCCCCAATCCGATTGTGGCGCGTACGGTCAACGCCTGGCCGTCTTCCGTCAACAAGAGGATCGCGGCGGAGTCGGCTGCAAGTAATTCCCGAATACGGTCCAGCATCTCGTATAGCAAGTCATCGAGCGTAAGGCGAACGAAGGCGCTGTCGGTCACCGCCTGCAACCGCCTGATACTCTCCGCCGAATGTTCCGCCTCCGCGCGCGCCGCTCGCTCGCGAGCGAGCAACTCTTCGCGCTCGGCTTCGGCCTTCTTGCGGTCATGAATGTCGGTCGAGGTTCCGATCCACTTCACGATCCCTCCCTGCTTGTCGCGGATTGCAGTCGCGCGCGCCAGGTACCAGCGGTACTGGCCGTCCTTGCGGCGAAGGCGGTACACGGTCTCAAAAGGCTGGCCTGACCTGCCCGACTCCTTCAACCGGCGCCGCGTGATTTCACGGTCGTCGGGGTGAATAGCGTCCATCCACTTGCGCCCGGTGGACGCCTCAATAGGAACGCCTACATAATCGACCCATCGCTGATTGCCATAATCCACCATCCCGTCCGGGCTGCTTGTGTAAACAATCTGGGGCATGGCGTCCGCGAGTTGACGGAGGCGCGACTCGCTCTCGACTATCGCTTCTTCGGCCTGCCTTCGCGCGGTGATGTCGGTGTGGGAGACGACGACTCCGCCGCGCTCAATACCCAACGGCGTTACTGACATCAGGAACCAGCGCTTCTCGATTGGCGAGTGGCAGGGATATTCAACTGTGAAATTGGCGCGCGCGCCGGCCAGCACCGCCTGAATGCCGGCCAGCGTCGCCTCTATCTGGCCATTCCCCTTCTCCCGAGCGCGTCGGCAGACGTCCAGGTAATTGATACCCACGCTGTCGGCAAGGGCTGCGCCGCCGTTTTCTCGCGCGAAACGTCTCCAGTCCTCATTGACGGCGATGATTTTTCCGCCCCTGTCGAGCACGGCGATGTTGGCCGCAAGCGAGTCGAGCGCCGCCTGGTTGAGCGCCTGGCTCTCGCGCAGCGCCGTCTCTGCGCGTTTGCGCTCAGTGATGTCGGTGGCGATGCCGCAAACGGCGTATGGCCGCCCGCTCTCGTCCAGGAGCGGAAACTTGTTTACGACAGAGTAACGTATCTCGCCCGCGACAAGAGACTGCTCTTCGAAATGAAGAGGCCTGTTGGCCGCGATTACTTCCCTATCATTGGCGACAAAGGCGTCCGCGATGTCCTTCGGGTGATGGTCGTAATCGGTTTTGCCCTTCAGTTCCGCGTCCGTCACGCCAAACTGTTCCTCGTAGCTGCGATTGACTCGCAGGTAACGGCCCTCGAGGTCCTTGACGAAGATCAGAGCGACGGAGTGATCGAGAATGGCGCGGAGTTGCGCCTCGCTCGTCTGCAGCGCCTCCTCGATTCGTTTGCGCTCAGTGATGTCGGTGGCGATGCCGCAAACGGCGTATGGCCGCCCGGCCTCGTCCCGGAGCGGAAACTTGACCGCAATGAAGTCGTGCAGATCCTCGGGGAAGGCGACATGCTCTTCAAACTGAAGCGGCGCATCGGCCGCAATTACTTCCTGGTCGTTGGCGCGTAATGCCTCGGCGATCTCTTCGGCATATAAATCATAATCGTTCTTGCCCTTTACCTCGGCCTCAGTTATGCCGCGCAAAACTTCATACTCGCGATTGACCCTGAGGTAGCGGCCCTCGAGATCTTTGACGAAGATGACCGCTGCGGAATGGTCGATGATGGCTCGCAGTTGCGCCTCTTTCGCCCGCAGCGCTTCTTCCGCGCGCTTGCGCTCCGTGATGTCTTGAATGTAGGCGACCGTGCGCGGGGGACGCCCCTCGACACTTGGGATGGCCGTCCAGTTAATCTGCACCCAGATGATTGCGCCGTCTTTCCGCACGTAACGCTTCTCAATGCTGAATTCTTGTGTCCCGTCGGCGAAGGAAGCGTCTAACCTGGCGGCGCTAATCTCGCGGTCGTCGGGGTGAGTCACTTCATGGAGAGTGAGCTGGAGCAATTCCTGCTCGGAGTAACCCAGCATCTGACATAATTTGCGATTGACACTAAGGTATCTGCCTTCGGGCGAGACTTGCGTCATGCCGATGGCCGACAGATCAAACAGCGAGCGAAACTCTTTCTCGCTTCTCCTCAACTCCTCTTCGACTCGCCACCGCTCGGTTACGTCGCGCTGCGCGGCGGCGAAATGCGTCACCTCGCCGCGCTCGTCGCGCACGGGCCCGGCGGTCCATTCCAGCTGAAATTCCGAACGATCTTTGCGGTAATTGATTGTCTCGCCGTGGAAGACCTCGCCAGCAAGGCAATCCTTGCACAACTGGCTGAGTACGGACGGGTCTGTTTTGGGCCCTTGCAAGATGTGAGGAGTTTTGCCGATCACTTCTTCCGGCGCGTAGCCGGTCATTTTCGTGAAGGCCGAGCTGACGAAAACGATCTGTGGGCCCGGCGGGTCGAGTTGCGCCTTCATAATGACGACTGGCTCATTACTCTGCTCGATCGCCATTTTTAGCAACCGCAACTGCTCTTTAGCTCGACTGCGAAATAGGTTCTCAGGGCGTGAAGTGACAGCGCGCTGAGAACCGACGCCGGCCCGGGCGACTTGCCATGCTTCCTCTCCTTGCTTGCGCCAGGCGTCCTCACGACCCGAGGCGGCAAGGCTGGCTTCAAGCGCGCGATTCTTTTCGATCAGTTCGCGCTCACGCGCCACGTCTCGCCGCCGCCGTTCGGCCTTTTCGACGGCTCGGCTTACGGCGCGGCGCAGTTCCGCCCCCTCGGCGCGGTCTTTTTCGAGGCAATCATGCGCGCCGCTCTTCATAGCCTCGACCGCGAGTCGCGCGTCGCCCATATCAACCAATACGACAACGGCGCAAGTCGGCGAGCCCTCTTCGGGGGCAAGTTTCTTGAGCGCATCCAATAGGCGCAAGTCCGGCAAGTCGCAATTGAGAATCAGACAATCCGGCTTCCGCGCGCGGCACAGTTCGAGCGCCCGGTCGCCGCTCTCCGCTTCGATCACCACGTAGCGAACAGACGGATCACGCGAAAGGGCGTCAAGCAAAGCTGCGCGGGATTCCGGCGCGTCGTCCGCGATCAACACGGTGAGTTGTCGTTCTTTCATATTCATCTTTGGCGACGCAAAAACCGCAGCTAACCTCCTTGGTCAGACCTAACTGTGCAGAATGGCGCGAGTAATATCTGAGCAGATATATGCAACAGTCGCGCCAGACGGCATCGGTCGACTCAGCCGACGACGCAATTCATGAGTCGAAGAGCGTCGCGATTGATCTAACGTTCGCCATCGCGCTATGACATTCGGCGCGCCCGGTTGAACGAATCATCGGCGGCTAATTAAAGCGTTAATCGCCTAGGGAAAATGGCCGGCTCGCGGTTTGGCATTGGCTCGAAATCCAGGCTCAGCAGTAAGTATAGCAAGTTCGTCGCCATTAGCCGGCAAATTCGAACAGATTGTTGAAAGGTAATTTATGATCACGATCTCGCCTGGGCTCTTTCCATGAACTTTCTCCTTAGCGAGGCGCCCCAGTTCATGCGCCAGTGTGTAGACAGCTTCAATATCCTTGCCCGTCCGCGTCATCAGCGTTCTATTGGCCTCTTCTTTGACGCAAACACCAATTGCTGACCTGTATGAGCAAATGAAAACCGATATATTTTACGCGGATTTTAACGCTGGATAACACAAGGGTAAGGTAAAGAAGGCAAGATTACGGCCTGCCCTTTTACCAATAACCCATATGAATGAATTTACGACGGCGATTCTCCTGGTAACGCTTCTCGGCGCCTTTACGCAAGATTCGACTTTGGAAGACAGAGTCGTGTTTCGCGTTCAACAGACGCTCGCGTCTCGGTATGATCCCGCTCTGCCCAGTCGTTCTTTCGGGAGTTGGCTCATCCAGGTTGTAGGGCCGCAATCCGGCGTGAGCTGGCGTTTGGGTGAATGTGTGGAGCGGAACGGGGCGGCTTCCGAATGGGAGCAGGGCGTCCCGGCATGCGTTGAGGCCACCGCCATTCTGCCTGATGACCGTAAGATCGTGGCGCAGATCCATGTCGGATCCTTCAAACAAGGGTTGTCGGCGCCAACAAAATTCCATTTCGCTGGCGTCGAGAGTGACAGCCAGTTTCATAGTGTGGGGAGGCTGAGCGATCTGCCGCAACTCCTGCGGGACCCGTCCTCCGTAAATGGGACGGACGAAGGGAAAAAGCTGAGCGTCGTTATGCTGCCCCAGATAGGGTCGAACGGCGCGCCGCAGTTTTTCTACGCAAAATCTGCCACGCTTTTTGGACCGCCGCGGATAACGCCGATTGAGACCGCGGATGATCCTCCTCCGAAACCCTCCGCTCCTGAAGTGTCGAAGGTCGTCGCCGGTTTCGCGTTGACCAAAGTGGCGCCGATTTATCCGCCAATCGCAAGGCAGATGAACGCTTCAGGGGCGGTTCAGGTAGCGATAACCATCGGCGAGAACGGGCGGGTGATTGAGGCGAAGGCCATCAGCGGTCACCCTGCGCTCCGCTCAGCGGCGGAAGAAGCCGCTAAGAAATGGGTCTTCAGACCGGCGAGCCTCGATGGGAAGCCGATGAGACAGCAGGATGTTCTGACTTTTAGTTTCAACCCTCCCCAATGAAACCTGATATATGCCGGGCGGCCCCAAGGTCTGGATTGAGACGACGAGTCAGTACCGCTCGCGGTATATAGATCGCGAGACCAGACAGGACGCCCTGTCTTTTTGCCAATGGATTGGCGAATGGGGACGTGAAAACGGATAACCATCAGATTGACACTATTTGCTACCCCGGCTATCCGACTTCGTGTATTCCTGACGCCTCCGCATTCGGCCGCCCACTCGCCGTCGGCCACATATCTCATTTGTGTTCAGCTACTTACCTATTCATTAGCCATCAGGCACGCCATCTGCGTATGTTTAAATCATCAATGAGCATTATTCGGGCAAAATTATTCCGGCGGCCACGATCTGCCGATCCGAACGGCGCCGGTAAGAATCAGGCTAAAAGGAGTGCTTTATGTTATCTCGAAGACTCACAAAATTGTTGACCGCCACAGCCCTGGCTATAGCTTTCATATCCTTCGCCGGCGTCGCCGGTGGGTCGGAGGCCAAAGCGCAGGGGTATTATCGCAACTACAATAACAATCGTTACCGGCAGTGGGATAGACGGCATCATCAACGGCAGCGGTTTCAGTGGCGGCGCCATCGACAGCGCGACCGGTTTGAATGGAGACGTCACCAACGCTTCGATCGTTACCGGTACAACAATAGATATTACCGTCGCTGGTAATATCGCCGTGGCTGAGTTATTCAGCGGGTTTATTTATCACCTTCAAAAGGGTCGGTTCCATCCGGCCCTTTTTCTTTCATGACAGCGCCTACCCTGATGACTTGGTTTCAGGATTGCTCGACCTTCCAGGTGGTCAAGACATATTCGAGATCGAGTCCACGCCAATCGCACCGGAGCAGAATCTTGTCTTCGCCCGCCACCCAGAGGCTTGCGGCCGGGAATTCCAGGTTATCGGAATCTACCTGGAAGTGAGCCGCTTTAAAATTACCCGCCGGGACCTCCACTTCTTCTTCGCCGATCAGTTTGACGCGGCAGGTCTCAACACGGCCGAGCGGTCCGTCGGCGCCGTCCAGCCGCGTCGAAGTGTTGTAGAACGTCCGCAGTTGCTCGCCGCCCTTGTCCCGGTCGTAGTTGAAATACATCCAACCGTCCAGCATCACCGCATGGGTCGCGATCGAAAAATAATCCTCCGGGACGGTGAGCGTTTGAACCGAATGGCCGGTACCGGCGCCGTCGACGATCACGTCCATCGCGCCGCTCTGAACGCGAAAATAGCCCGTGCCGATCAGCCGATCGGCGGCTTGTAACCGAATGAACGCATCCAAAGGGCAGCCGTCCTTCCTGCGCGTATAGATCACGTCGCGGACCAGTTTAGAATCGTCGGTCATCGCCAGGCATCGCATGGTGACCGTGCCGTCGCAGTTGCGGGTCAGGCTCCAATCCTCGCGCCCGCGCTCGCTCCCCGTCGATTTCTTGCGGTAAGACAGACGTCCGTATTGATATTTGAGCTTCGACATTCGCTAAAACTGAAGATAGAGGATAGAGAGTGGAGGATAGAGGATCGAAGATAACGGCGCCTGTTCCATCCTCGATCCTCGATCCTCAATAATCTAGCGGCCTCCGCCGACTGCCCTGCTGAGCATTCCCGCGATGTCGTCAACCGCCGAGCCGTCACGGTTCATGTCGAACATGGAAGACAAGGCGCCCAACAATCCTTGATCCCCGCCGGTCTGATTGGCGGCATTGCCGAGATCTCTCGGCAGATCGCCCGTGTCTATCCCTTCTTCGCGCCGCGCACGCCCGAGCGCGCCCATCACGATCGGCGCCAGCATCATCAACAGCGGACCGACTTTGCTCAGGTCGAGTCCGCTGGCTTGACTGACGCCGCGCTCGACGGCGCCTTCCTGGGCGCCGAATATGTGGCCGAGTATGCCCGCGCCACGCCCGGATAAATAATCGCCGAGAAATCCGCCAAGATCGTCGAGGATGCTCCCGTCATGGTCGCGGTCGAGCGCTCCGAGCAATGACGCCGCGCCCGCTTGACTCGCGCTCATATTCGCCAGTCCGCCGAGCAGCATCGGCAACGCTGCTTGAATGGCGTCGCTCGTCGCGCCCTCGTCGGCTCCCAGTTGCTGACTGATCTGCCTGATTGTGTCGCTGTTCAACGCGCTATTTAGTAATCCCGTCAAATCCATAATTCCATCCTCCGAACCCCTCTGGGTACGCATCGCTTCCAGCGTGCGGTCGTGAGCGCCAGGCCAGTTGGAAACCAATAGCGCGATTGGGGCCGGATGCGCGCGAAGGCAAGCGATAATCGCCTAACGCAAACGATATGACTTTGGGGACATATAATTCCGATCAATAGGCCTTCTCACAAACCTGCACGCTGGAAGCGATGCGCGCCCAGGGCGTTTGTTAATTATTGTCTATGAGGCATCGCCTTCGCGCCATTTCATATCGGAATGCGCGCCGGGTGATTGTGATTTCCCTGTAAGCGCAACTATAATCCCCGCCGCACTGACCTGCAAAACATATTCCTGATCATCAGAAACTGATTCAAGGCATGAAGTTTGAAGCTGATAAAAGATCCGGCCCAGTCGCATCGCGCTATCTACCTAAGACTTTGGCTGAGGCTTTGGGCAAGGCTTCGGGCGAGGCCTCGGCCGCGATTGCTTTCGTCGCTCTTCTGGCGATCGTCGCGGTCGCCGCGCCCGGTTTTTACTCGTTCGCCAACCTGCGTGATCTGGCCATAGGCAATGCGCCGGCGCTGATCGTGGCCGTCGGGATGACGATGGTCATCTTGACAAGACAGATCGACATTTCCGTCGGGTCGCAATTTGCCGTCTGCAGCGTGGCCGCCGGGCTACTGGCGAAGACCGGAATGCCGATCTTCGCGGTTTTCGTCGCGGTCGCGGTGGTCGGGCTCATGTTCGGGGCGGTCAACGGCGCGCTGGTCGCGTGGTTGAACATTCCTTCTATCGTGGCCACGCTCGCGGTGATGGTCGCGATGCGCGACGGGTTGCGCTGGGCGACCGAAGGCAAATGGGTTCAAGGGCTGCCGCGCGAGTTCCAATGGTTCGGACTGGGCCAATCGGCCGGGCAGGCGGTGATCGTCGTCACGGCGATCGCGGTCTTCATGGCCTTCGCGTGGGGGTTGAAAAACCTTGCGGCGGGCCGCGCGATCTACGCCGTAGGCTCCGACGCCGAGGCCGCCAGACTGGCGGGCGTCGCCCCATCGCGCGTGATCTTCGGAGTCTTCGCGCTGATGGGCGCGCTAACTGGCGTCGCCGCGACCCTTAATTCAATACGATTCACCGACATTCAAAGCAACGCCGGCGTCGGACTCGAGTTGAAGGCCATCGCCGCGGTCGTGGTCGGCGGAACGGCGATCAACGGCGGGCGCGGCAAGCTCGTGGGCACGCTCATCGGCGTCGCCCTGTTGGGCACGATC
>DATEMG010000044.1:0-3188 GCA_035275805.1 Blastocatellia bacterium | reverse complement strand
TGCGTAAGCTCGAATCCATACAACCTGAGAACGGCGGCTTTCTGGAAGCCACTCCGCTGGTCAGCTTTGTCACGATGAGCATGGCGGGCGCGGGGCGCTCGTCGCATCCGGTGGTTCAAAAGGCCGTTCAATTCCTTGAGGGCGCGGCGCGCCCCGACGGCAGTTGGCCCATTGACACGAATCTCTCCACCTGGGTGACAACCCTGTCGATCAACGCGCTTGCGGACGCCGGAGAGGACATGCGTGATTCCGCCGGCGCCGCGCGACCATGGCTGCTCGATCAACAATACCGCGAGACGCATCCGTTCACTTCGGCGGATCCGGGCGGATGGGGTTGGGCGCCGCTGCCCGGCGCCGTGCCGGACGCGGACGACACCTCGGGGGCTTTGCTCGCGCTGCGAAACCTCGGCGTGACGGCGGAATCGAGCAAGGCGGCTAAGGCTGGAATCTCATGGCTTTTAGACCTTCAAAATGGAGACGGAGGTTGGCCTACATTTTGCCGCGGCTGGGGACATTTGCCATTTGACCGCAGCAGCGCCGACATCAGCGCGCATGCGCTACGCGCTCTCGCCGCGTGGAAGAAGGACTTTCACTCCACCTCTTTTGCAACCGCAGGAGAGAGAGAGGCGTATACGCGAAGGATGGATGTCGCAACCAGGCGCGGCCTGAGATTTCTGGGTAGCGCGCAGCGTTCAGACGGCGCATGGATCCCACTTTGGTTCGGCAATCAGCACGCTCTTGAGGACGAAAATCCGACATATGGGACCACGCGAGTCCTGACCGCCTATCGGACTTTGAATCTGATCGAGACCGAAGCCGCCCGGCGCGGATTTCATTGGCTTATCCGGGCGCAAGGCGATGACGGCGGTTGGGGCGGGGCGCCGCAAACGCCATCGAGCGTCGAGGAGACGGCGTTGGCGGTGGACGCCTTGCTCGGCTGCGGCGATGTCGCGGGGTCGACGGAGGCGCTTGAGCGCGGTATTCGGTGGCTAGTCGAGCGCGTCGAAGACGGCGGCTTTGTCGAAGCGTCTCCGATCGGATTCTATTTCGCAAAACTCTGGTACTTCGAACAACTATACCCCGTTATTTTTATCACGGGCGCTCTAGGCCGCGCCATTCAACTCACTTTGACTGGTGAGCGAGGCTCGGCTCAATCGATCACTTCCGCAGGAGAACTTCATGTCTGATATCGTTTCAGCAATCCCGGGGACAGCGGCGACTACGGACGTCGCGGTCCAGACTGAAACTTCGGCGAAACCGAAGCTCGGCAGCAAATTGCTCAAGTTGAATCCTGAGACGCAGGAATTGCGCGAACAAATCAGGGCCGAGGCCTTTCAATACGTCCGGAGCATCGATCGCAGCCGGCCATTGAGCAAAAAAGACCTGGAGGCTCACGCCGGGGCGCTGCTCGAAAAGATGGGGCTCGAGAAAGGCTATCTGGGCTTTGCGATGGTGATGCTCGGCAACGGCTTCTGGAAAGAGCAATTCGTCTCGATTCCATTCCATAAACGAATTCTGCTACTGCCGCATTGTCTGAAACATGTGGAAGCCTGCAGCGCCCATTACGACGAGTTCGGGTTGCATTGCGAAGATTGCGGCGCGTGTTCTATCGGCGATTTCAAGATAAAGGCGGAAAAACTCGGCTACAAGATAATGGTCGCCGAGGGGACCCCGATTGTGCTCAAGGTAATCGTCAGCGGCTACGTCGACGGCATTCTCGGCATCGCCTGTCTAAACGTGCTGGAAAAGGCTTTTGAGAAAGTCGTTCAGAGCGGCGTCCCCGCCTACGCGATCCCTCTGCACTCCAGTAACTGCAAAAGCACAACAGTGGATAATGAATGGGTGATGGAGGTCTTGGAAACTTATCAGGAGCAGCCAACCGTCAAGACCCGCTCTTACTTACCACTCATGCGAGCGGCGAACGACATGTTCGGCGATGACGGCGCCGCCCTCTTACCCAGACTACGCAGCCAACTACAAAACGGCGCGGCGGATTATTCTCGCGATCCAGTCGCGGGAACGGAAGCCATCGCTTACGACTGGTTGCGCAAAGGCGGAAAACGGTTTCGGCCTTTCATTACGCTAGCCGCCTACGACGCCTTGCAGGATGAACAATCAACCGCGCCCGAGGGCGATCAAAAAGCCGCGCTTCCGGACCCCGTCCGTCGAGTCGCCATGGCGATGGAAGCTTTTCATAAAGCCTCGCTCGTCCACGACGACATCGAGGACAATGATGAATTTCGATATGGGCATCAGACGCTGCACCGCCGGCATGGCGTGTCCACGGCCATCAACATCGGCGATTACCTGCTCGGACTGGGGTATCGCATGATCGCGAACGAGGGCGGCAATCTACCTTGTGAAGCCGTGGCGGCCATTCTGAAACGTCTTTCAGAGGCGCATGTCAAGTTATCCGAAGGGCAAGGCGCGGAACTCCTCTGGCGCGACGAGGCAAGAACAGAGGTCTCGCTTCAGCCGATTGACGCGCTCAAAATCTACGCCCTCAAAACAGCCCCCGCCTTTGAAGCCGCGCTCTACGCCGGCCTTCGGATGGCCGGCCCGACTGAAAAATACGAGGAGATGATCTCGGGTTTCTCCCGCCATCTTGGCGTAGCCTTCCAGATCGTCAACGATCTCAAAGATTGGTCAACCGACCTGCAAAACAAACGCATCATCGGGCAGGACGCGCTCGCGATGCGCCCGACGCTCCTGCTCGCCCTGGCGCTTGAGAGCGCGGCGCCGGCGCAGCGGGAAGAGCTTCTTCAATTGATTTCCGGGAACTCCAAGACTGACGCTGTGGTCCAACGTGTGGCGCGGATTTATGAGTCCTGCCAGGTTTTCGAAAAAGCCCGCAAACTCGTCGAGAAATACCGCCAGCGCGCCGAAGCCATCGCCGACGAAGTCGAGCCTGAAAAACTTCGCGAATTACTCTATTTCCTGGTCGACACCGCGCTGGCCGACGAATCCGCCGAGCCTGAAATCGCCCGGGATCTCGTGGTCCTTAGTATCGGCCGCTAGAAATGCATTGGGCGCTAAATCCTCTGAAATTCTCCGCCGCTAACGCGGCAAAGAGAATAAAACTCATTTGTTGATCGCAGGCGCGCAGATCTGCCTCCACTTATGATGTTGCTGGCGAATTCAGAAAATGAGTCTTTTGGCTCTTAGCTCCGGAGGAGCTTGATGTTTAT
>DATEMG010000043.1:0-2156 GCA_035275805.1 Blastocatellia bacterium | reverse complement strand
GGAGAATAGCGACGATACCCATCGTTGCGCCGCGCCTGCCATCGAGAACTGTTTGTTGGCAGGAGAATAGCGACGATACCCATCGTTGCGCCGCGCCTGCCATCGAGAACTGTTTGTTGGCGTCGAAGCCGACGACGTGTTCCAGCCAGAACATCTCCATCGCCTCGCGGCGATGTCGCAGCCAGGCCGCCAGCCCGCCGCCGTAGACGCTCCGGCCGGCGTCCGGAGTCGGATCGAACGCGACCCACATGCCGTTCTGAACCCCGGGGAAATAGACCTCGACCCATGAATGCGCGTCCGATTGGCGAACCGTGTAAACGTCAGCCGCCTCGTTGTATTCGCCCGTCTGAAAGCCGTTGACCAGGCGCGCTGGCACGCGGCGCGAGCGCAGCATCAGGACCATCGCCGAGGCGAAATATTCGCAATGTCCCTGGCGCGTGTTGAAGAGGAAGTCGGCCACCGGGTCGCCGTCTTCGACGCGCCGCAGGTCGAGTGTGTATCCGTAGGTCGCGCGCAGATGTTTTTCGATCTTCCGCGCGATTTCGAGGTTCGTCATCGCGCCGCGAGCGACTTCGGCCGCAAGTTCGTCAATTCGCTGGTCGTGGTTGTCGGGCAGTTGCAGATAGCGCCGCTGGATCTCGGAGGGGTAAGCGCGCGAATTTTGCGCGGCGAGCCTCTCGTCGGGAACCTCTGTGGTATCTGACAGCGCGGTGTAATCAAGTTTGTAATAATCGTGCGGCGCGGTCCAAAGCCCGTCGCCCTGGTCGCGGGCGAGATCCAGCAGCCCCGTGATCAGCCGCGGTTGCGGCGCGGCGAAGACCGTGTCGATGGCGAGCGGTTCGAGGAAGAATCGTTGTTCGGTGTCGCCGTACCGCCATTCGGCATCGGCCGGACGAAACCCGTCAACGCCCATTTTCAACGTTTGCGACTGCTCGGATTGTTTGTAACCGCCGAACTCTCCCAGATGAAACCCGTCAACCCCCCTTTTCAACGGGGTTCGTTCCTGGCCGGTGTAATTCCATGTCTGACCGTCGTAATTGTCGAGCGTTACGCCTCGCCACCGCAGCGTACTCGGCCCCGCCCCGCGGAGGAACTTGACGCGGACGCGCATGACCACCTGCGGGTTGAGCTTGACCTGGGCGACCTCGCCCAATCTAACGCTGTCCGAGAATCCGGAGAGGGCTTCTCCCCGAAGCATCCCGTTCCGCGAAAATCCTCTGGAGACGCGCGGCATCGCCAGGAAGATCGGCGCGGCGAGCAGCAAAATCGCCGCCAGGGCGCAGGCCGAAAAGACCGGCAAACTCCCCAGGCGCGGCTCCTCGACCGGCCGCCGGTCGCTCTCCTTTCGGTATTCGACCGTTACGTGGCGCGAGGGGTTGTTGGCCGCGAAAGCCGACGCCGAACGGCGCATCTCGTATGCGATGAACGCCGAGGTCGCCGCGAAGAGGTAGACGATGACGAGTAAAAGAAAAGTCGTCGAGACCATCATCCCAGCCGTCATCAGCACCTGGCAAAACGTTACGACGTAAAGCCAGATCCAGTCGCGCGAGGACTTCCGTCTGAGCAGTTTGAGCGCCGCCGCGAAAAAAACGAAGTGCAGAGTCACCGTGACCGGCGACACTCTGAGCGCATACCATTCGGCTACCAGGAAAACCAGTCCTCCGGCCATCAGCCAGTTCGCGCTCCTATGACTGAGGCTCCAGCTTAGGCGCCCGGAGTCGATCATCCAGCCGGCGCCCAGCACGACCGCGAACAGCCCCAATGAAAAGACGTCCAGTTGGCGCGTCGAGGCCAGCATCACGTAGCCGGTCATGAACATCGCGTAGGACGAAAAGATGAAGTATCGCTCCAGGTTCATCATATAGATTTCAAGAAAAAGAATCTCAGCCACAAATGAACACGAATGAACACGAATCTTTTCTTTACCTTATGATCTGCTCTTTTCTACCGCACTCGCCGCCATTCGTGAATATTCGTGTTCATTCGTGGCCGATATTCTTTTCTTAAATGCTATAGCTCTTCCAAAGCTATGAATTCGGCCGCGCGCCCGTTCAAATGCGGGGCGCGCGAAGCCGAGGCGATCACGATCAGGAACGGGTCGTCGGACTTCACAGGCGAAGGGTCGGGCCCGACGTCCGCTTCAGTCGCCGGCGCGA
>DATEMG010000042.1:0-7238 GCA_035275805.1 Blastocatellia bacterium | reverse complement strand
CCGATAAATACGTCCTCCCCAACGACTGCACGCTGGAAGCGATGCGTACCCAGGGGAAATCCCGTTAACCCGAACGACAATGAAGATAAAAGGGCCGCAACCGCGTGGAGACGCAGAGCGGGAACGAAGAGAGAGGGAGGGGGAGAGCGGGGGAAGGGGAGACGAAGGGACAAGGGTGGACAAGGTTTTTTCTCTCCTTATCTTCCTGTCTTCCGTTCTCCCGTTCTCCCGCTCTCCCGCTCTCCCGCTCTCCGTCCAACTCACTCCCTGACTCTGCGTCTCCGCCCGGCTGCGGCTTAGTGCAGGAGCAGGGGGCGTCAGTAAAGATTGAAGGTGAATTCGAGAGTGGCGCGCACGCTCACCGGCTTCCCGTTTAGAACCGCCGGATGAAAGCGTATTTTCTGGGCAGCCTCGATTGAGCTCTCGGTCAATCCATAAGGCAGCCCGCGCACCGTGCGGATGTCGTGGATGCGTCCGTCGGCGCCGAAGACAATGGTCAACACGACCGTGCCCTCGAGTTTGTTCTGACGGGCTTCTTCGGTGTATTTGGCTTTTTCGCGATAGAGAATGTTCGGTCTTAATTGAGGTCCCATATCGGGAATGCCATCGCAGCAGCCACTGTGAGGTCCACTGCCAATTTGATAGTTACGCCCGCCGACATTACCACCTGTGCCTGGCCCATAGCCTGGACCTTTACCCTGCCCGATTCCGGTTCCGGGGCCGGAGCCGAGTGAAGGAGGAGCTTCGGGCGGGCTGTCTAACATACCGACCTGCCCTTTCATGGGCGGCAGCGATTTCGGATCGGCAACGACCGACGGCCTGATGATGAGCGTCGAATGCTCAATAACCGGTGGATCAAGGTTTGGCTGCGCCTGCTGCGGATTCAATGATGGAGGAGGAAGAACGCCCCTGCTGGCCCGCGTCTGATCATTACCTCCACCTCCGCCTCCCGGGTTCTGTAAGTGACGCTGGCTACCGCCGAGCGATCCAGTTCCAGATTTCGCCTGGTTGTTTTCGGTCTTTTTGCGGATGGTTGGGAAGAGGAGCGTGACCCCACCCAGGGGGTCGGGATCGGGGCTGGCGACCACGTCCGATTTGGGCGTCGAGAAGTTAAGAAGGCTAACCAACGAGACCGCCAGGAAAACCGACGCGTAAACGATCAGCCCCGAGGCGAGCCCGGCGCTCAACAATCTCTTCCGCTGCCGCGTGTTTCCTTCGCTGCGCAGCAGCCCGCGCAGAAAGACGCGCGGGTTGACTCTGAATTCGTCGAGCGCGCCCACCAACTCGCGCTTCAATCGGGCGATCAGCGACTCGCTCTCGATCAGAAAATGTAACTCATCATCGCGCCGGATGCGCGCGCGCAGGTCGTATTTCTCGAGCCGCGCAGCGTCTTTTGGGCAAAATAAGAATCCGTCAGCAAAGCTCTGGCCACACTTCGGGCATAGTTTCATACGAATCTCTCCTGAATTCTGAATCAGACACAGACTTCGGGCGGCGGGACTTCGCCCATTTTTAAAATTTGACGCCGATTTGTGAGTTGGTGTCCTTTGAACGGCGGGTCGAAATGGTCTTGCAAAGCGCGGTAGAAAATTTTTATAGTTTCTCGCTATAGTTCAGACCGACGGTCGCATTAGTCGGCAAACAAGCTTCAAACACCGATACAGTACCGCGCGCGTAAGCAAGCGGCTGTCTCACTGGCCGGCCGCTCGCTAACGCTCGCGGTACTGTATCAATCGTATTGGTCGGCGACCAATCTTTAAAACCAGACTGAAAAAGGATCCCTATGAAAACCGCGCGCCTGCTTACCCTGCTCCTTCTCACCTCGCTGTTTGTCTTCGAGGCGGGGGGGATTATCAACCATTCGCGCTCCTCGGCGCGGCAAGACAGCGGCTTCACGCTGGAACAGATTTTAAGCTCGCCCTTCCCGTCCGACCTGGTTGCGGCGCCGGCCGGCGATCGCATCGCATGGGTCTTCGACGCCCAGGGCAAACGAAACGTCTGGGTCGCAGAAGGCCCCGATTTCAAAGCTCGCCAACTGACGCAATACAACGAAGACACGGGGCAGGAAATAACCGATCTATCGTTTACGCGCGACGGCAAATGGCTTGTCTATCTGCGCGGAGGCAATCCGAACTCGGCGGGCGAAATCCCGAATCCGACCAGCGACCCTTCGGGCGCGGCGCAAGCCATCTACGCCGCTTCGTGGGATGGAGGGCGCGTCATAAGGCTGGCCGACGGCGAATCGCCCGTTGTTTCGACCGCCGACAACCGCATCCTCTTCAGCAAAGAGGATCAGATTCACATCGTCGAAATCGCCGAAGGATCTGACCCGCATCAGCTCTTCGCCGCGCGCGGATCGAACATCACGCCTCAGTGGTCGCCGGACGGAAAAAAGCTGGTCTTCAACAGCTCGCGCAACACGCACAGTCTCATCGGCGTCTACGATTTCGAGAAGCGGGAGATCAAATATATCTCGCCCTCGATTGACCGCGACAGCGCGCCGCGATGGTCGCCCGACGGCAAGCGCATCGCCTTCATTCGCCAGCCGGCGCGCGGCAATCAGCCTCGCGCGATCTTTCAAGACCAACCGGACCCGTGGGCGATCTGGGTCGCCGACGGGGCGACAGGCGAAGCGCGAGAAGTTTGGCGTAGCGGCGGTACTTTGAACGATTCCTACCCTCGAATGGCCGGCGCTAACGTGTTGAACTGGGTGGCGGGCGACCGGCTGGTCTTCGCTTCGGAGGCGGACGGGTGGATGCGGCTGTATTCGATTTCGGCTACTGGCGGCGAAGCCAGGCCACTGACGCCTGGGGAATGCGAAGTCGAAACCTTTAGTTTCACCGGCGACCGGCGCGCGATCACTTATTCTTCGAATTGTGGCGATATTGACCGTCGACGCCTGTCTCAGGTTGGCGTCGAGGGAACAGAAAAGCCCGAGACCTTTACCGAAGGCGAGGTGATTGAGTGGGGGCCTGTTCACACCGGCAGATACATAGTTTACTTAAGTTCTGACGCGCAAAGGCCGGCGGGATTACGCGCCATGGCCGCAGGCCGGACGGCTAATCGACTTACTAAATTGATTGCGTCGGAAACGCTGCCTAGAAACTTTCCCGCTTCGAAACTCGTCACGCCGCAGCAAGCCATCTTCAAAGCCGCCGACGGACTCGACATTCACGGCCAGATCTTCCTCCCGCCGGACGCGAAGCCGGAAGACAAACTTCCGGCGGTGATCTTTATGCATGGCGGCCCGAGCCGGCAGATGCTGCTCGGCTGGCACAATCGCTACTACTACCACAACGCCTACGCATTCAATCAGTATCTGGCCAGTCGTGGCTACGCGGTCTTGTCGGTCAACTACCGTCTGGGCATCGGCTATGGCCGCGCGTTTCGGCAGGCCAAGCAGGGGGGCGGTCGCGGGGCCTCGGAATATCAGGATGTCGTCGCCGCCGCGCATTACCTGCGTTCGCGCGAGGACATCGATCAATCGCGGATCGGGTTGTGGGGAGGCAGTTACGGCGGTTATCTGACGGCGCTCGGTCTGGCTCGCAATTCCGATCTCTTCGCCGCCGGCGTCGACCTGCACGGCGTACACGACTGGTCGCTGCGAATTTCGAACACGAACTGGGTTGATTACGGCAACCGCGACGCCGTCAAGATCGCGATCGAATCTTCGCCCATCGGCTCGGTCGAAAAATGGCGCTCGCCCGTATTGCTGATCCACGGCGACGACGACCGCAACGTGGCCTTCGCGCAAACCGTGGACCTTGCGCGGCGGCTTCGCGAATTGAAAGTCCAGCACGAAGTGATCGTTTACCCCGACGAGGTTCACGACTTCCTGCTTCACCGCCACTGGCTGGAGATTTTCGGCGCCGCTGCGAAGTTTCTCGACAATCATCTCAAAGGCGCGAAGACCGCCGCCGCGCCCGCCATAGAGACGCAGCGCATATCGAAACTGGACATCCTGGTCCGGGGCGGCAATGTGATTGACGGCGCCGGGACTGACGCGATCAAAGCCGACGTCGGCGTCGCGGGCGACCGCATTGTGTTTATCGGCGACGCCGCGAAAGAGAATCTTCAGGCCGAGCGCGTCATCGACGCGACGGGTTTAATCGTCGCGCCAGGGTTCATCGATCCGCATACGCATGCCGACGACGACATCTTCGATCCTAAGCGCGCCGCCAATCTTCCTTATCTGACGCAGGGCGTGACGACGGTTTTTATAGGAAATGACGGCCGCAGCCGCATTCCGCTCGTCAACGCGTTTGAGCAATTGCAGTCGCAGGGCGTCGGCGTGAACGTCGCGTCCTTCGTCGGCCACGGCGCCGTCCGGCAATCGGTGATGGAAATGAGCGACGCCGCCCCGACGCCGGAACAGCTCGAAAAGATGAAATCGCTCGTGCGACAAGGAATGGACGACGGCGCGCTGGGGCTGTCCACGGGCCTCTATTACGCTCCGGGCAATTTCGCGAAGACCGAGGAGGTGATCGAATTGGCCAAAGTCGCGGCCGAACGCGGCGGCGTTTACGACACGCATCAGCGCGACGAGAGTTCGTACACCGTCGGGCTGCTCGCATCGATTGAAGAGGTGATCCGCATCGGCCGCGAGGCGAAGATTCCCGTACACATCTCGCACATCAAGGCTCTCGGCGCCGACGTTTGGGGCCAGAGCGTGAAGGCCATCGAGATCATCGACCGCGCCCGCGCCGGGGGCGTCAACGTCACGGCCAATCAATATCCATACGTCGCGTCGGGCACGGGACTGAGCGCCGCGCTGCTGCCCCGTTGGGCCGAAGCCGGCGGCAAGCAGGAGATGCTCAAACGAATTGACGATCCGGCCGTTCGCCCCAGGCTGATCGCCGAGATGGAGCAGAACCTGAAGCGTCGTGGCGGCGCGAACTCTCTGTTGATCCGTTCGATCAGCGGGGGCGGCGCGGATCGCGGCCTGGTCGGCAAACGCCTGGACGAGATAGCAAAATCGCGCCGCAAAAGCGTCATTGAAACCGCGCTCGAGATCATCAAGGCAGGCAACGCCGGCGTGACCTCATTTAACATGACCGAAGACGACATCGAAAACTTTATGAAACAGCCCTGGGTGATGACTGGCTCGGACGGCTCCGGCGGGCACCCGCGCAAATACGGCACGTACCCGCGCAAGATGCGCGAATACGTCCTCAAGCGCCGCGTCATCACACTTCCTAGAATGATCCAGGCCAGCTCGCTTCAAGTCGCCGAAACCTTCGACCTGAAAAATCGCGGCAAACTCGGCCCCGGCTATTTCGCCGACGTGATCGTCTTCGACGAAAAGACCATCGCCGACCGCGCGACTTATGAAAATCCCGAAGTTTTCGCAGAAGGCATAAAATATGTGATCGTCAACGGAAAGGTGGCGATTGACGACGGGAAATATTCGGGGGCGATGGCAGGCAGGGCATTGCGAAAATCAACTCAGCATTTGGATAAATAGGCGGGGCTCCCAGTCGTAGCCATGTCAAGGCCGTCGCTGATGGTCTCCAAAACATTCCCAAAATAATCCCAAAATAATCCCAAAGCTTCGAAAAGATTTGTAAATCATTCCATGACACTCTCCAGTTACAAACAGGCGCCGATCAACGCCTACAAACACAACTACAAATAACACAAATGGAGGTTAGTCATGCGCATGATATTCAGTTCTAGGAAACTGTGGGTCATTCTCCTCGGGGCCGTCCTGGCAGCAGGCTATTTGATAACGGTTCCGAGCTCTCAGACGGCTCAGGTACTTCAGTCAGGTACGCAGGGCGCCGGTGAGGAAAACTCCGCCGAGCAGAGTCAGCGGCTGATGATCGAACAACGGCCGCTGGTACGCGCCGCCAGGATAATCCGGTGGGAGGTCGAGCGAGGCCAATATGCGGGTTACGCCAGCGTCGTGATTGAGGACAAGGGGGTGGCGCTGTGGTGGAAGGGCGCAATGCCGCGGCGTATGGCTGAGGCTGTGGCGGAAGCCGCCACGATCGCCCCCGTTCGGATCGCGCGGGCCGAACACTCGCTGGCCGAACTCAAGGCCGCGGCGGCGCAGATCCGAGCGCATGTCTTTCCCGGCTCGACAGTCCAGGCCATCAAGTTCGATCCCACCGGCGCCGGCCTCATCCTATCAGTGGATGAGACGAACGCGGCGAAAGCTCTTTTTGATTTCGATCCACAACAGGCGACTTCGTTCATTACCCAATCGCTACCCGAAGTCGACGTGCCGATGCGTGTCACGTTCGAGGCGCCACTGACCCCGGTCTCCCGGGACAATGATCAGTCGCCCTGGTCGGGCGGGGCCAGGATTGTGAACACGACCATTGGCGCCGGTTGCACTTCGGGCTTCGGAGTCCGCAACGGCAGCGGCAATCACATCCTGACCGCCGGGCACTGCGGCAGCCCCGGTCATCGATTCACCGACGGCCAGGGGGAGTTTATCGGGAACGTGGGCCCGCGGAACCAGACTCACGACGTGTTGCTTATCCCAACACCGAACGCCAATAATCGCATCTACGTCGGCGGCGCCAATAGCAATACCACCAAGTTGGTGAGCGGCTTTGATAATGTCTTTATCGGAGAACTCCTCTGCCAGTCAGGGGTCACCAGCGCCAACGCCACCGGCGCCCCTGTCTGCAATCTTCGAGTGCTGTTCTTTTACCAGGACCCCGAGGACCTTGTTGAGGCCGAGCAGATCAACGGCCAGATTGCGGCGCGACCTGGTGACAGCGGCGGCCCGGTATACTCGGACCAGGGCGGCAGCGTGATCGCCAAGGGAACAACGACCCGAGTCGCCGGCAGCCGGCTTGGTTTCCAGGATTTCATCACGGCAAATCGGGACTTCGGCGTCGAGATCGCTAACCCTGGCGCCGGCGCCGGCGTCGTCTTCTTCCAGGACATCCAATTCGGTGGGGCGTCCAGCCAGCCGCTGGCGAGGGGCGATTACACCTTGTCGCAGCTCCAGGCCAGGGGAATGCAAAACGACTGGGCGTCTTCCGTGAGGGTCCCGAGCGGTTTCACCGTGATTATGTTCCAGCACAACAACTTCTTGGGCACGTCGTGGACTCTGACTTCGGATACGCCTAACTTCGTGACTCTTTCCCCCAACGCGAACGACCAGGTTTCATCGGTCAGGATCCAGTGAATCCCGGTCTTGAGTTGAACTCAGAAGAGATGCGCCCACGGGGATAAGCTTGGTTGTAAGAAATGTTGAATACCGTGTTAACTGCTCTGGAACC
>DATEMG010000041.1:0-4452 GCA_035275805.1 Blastocatellia bacterium | reverse complement strand
GGAGTGGGGAATAGGGGGTGGGGAATGGGAAATAACCTCCTTGTTCCTTGCTCCCCACTCCCCACTCCCCATTCCCCAATGGCTTTGCTTCCCCTTCTTCACCCGAATTGGTCAAGTGATTGAGGGAAATCACTATGTATTCTATTCGAAAGCCGGCGATCATCGCCCTTTTTCTGATCGTCGCAGTCTTGATTCCACAATCGCTGTTTTCACAAACAGCGCCTAGGCCGTCTAAGCCGAGTCAGCCCGTGACGCCGAAGCGCAGGCCAAAGCGATCACAGCGAGCGGACGCGCTGGCCCCGGCGATCAAAGATCTATTGGAGGCCAATCCGCTCGCGCCCCAATCGCCCGATGAAAAGGCTTCGGAGGGGAACGCGCCCGAAGACGAAGATAAACCGCCTGCCGACGACGCTCCGATTAAGGAACTGGTCGGTTACTGGTCCAGTCATGACGGCGAGGGCGCGCTGGAGCCGAAGCTATCGGATAAAGTCCGCCAGCGCCTGCTCGAAGCCTGTGAGGATCTCCCTGAACGCATCTCCTCCTTGATGGATTGTTTACACAATAACGCGGACACGCACGATCGCCTGTACAAACTCCTAAATGAAGAGCCTGAAGGCGAGGAGACATGGAAACCACGCTTGCGAGAGCGGCTGAGGCGCAACAGCGCATATTTCCGCGATGAATTGATCAATGTGGCGCGCGAGACCGACGACGATAATTTTTACGCCAAGGAAGATTTGCGCGCGCTGGCGCGGCTCGACTGGAATGCGGCGAGACCCTTTCTGGAGACATTGGCGACGGCCGGAAAAGCTTTTGTGACGCCCATCGCTATGACTTTGCTTTACGAACACGCCTTGCAAGAGGGTGATTCGGCGCGCGCCGAGAGCTATCGCGCGCTTTTGAAGGGGATCGTCGAGAATCGCCGGTCGGATCGGAGCGCGCGGGCGGAAGCACTGGCGAGTTTAATGAAGTCCGAGTGGAGCGGGCAGGAGGAATGGTTCGTTTCGCTCTTCGCCGACCCCACGTTCGGCGGTATTCAGAAAGATGAAATAGAAGGCGTCCCCACAACGGGGGATGAAACGGGAGCAAAGGCGGGGGCGGCGAAAGGCGAAATGCCAGGAGAGAATGGAGAAAAGGCAGTAGACAATCCCTTGGAGATTCAAGACGGCGTTCTTGCTACTGCGCTCTACGGAAATACCGTTTTCCACGAGAACGCGGACAGGTGGCTTCAAGTCATTAGCAATCTCGTCGGTCACAATCATCGAGCGGTTCACAAGGCGGCGGTGAAATGCCTGGTTAAATTCCTGATCAATGAATCCGGCGATGAAGAACGGAGGAAAGAGATCACGCGAAAGATTATTCCATGTCTGACCGACCCGGGTTGGGCCACGAAAGAAGACCGCGCCGCGTTAATCGCATATCTGAGCGAATTTAACATGCCCGAACTCGCGCCGGGATTGATCTGGGTTCTGGATTATGACGAAGCCCCTGAAAACCGCGCCGCCGCCGCCAATGCGTTGGCCCAATACCGCGACCCGCGCGCCATCCCCGCGCTGCGCCGCGCGCTCGAAAAAGAGAATGCCGAATGGAACCGCCAGATGATAGTTACCGCCCTGGCCGAATGCGGCGGTCTTTCTGACGACGAGATGGCAGTGGCTGTCGAGGCTTACGCGAGAATGGTTGTCACTGTTGAAGGGGAGGAGGAGATTGTAAAAGCCAGGTACACTCCCGACCCGGATAAACCTATATCGCTTAAAGCGAGCATTGGTCGCATATTGCACGAGAGCGAAACGATTCAGGCGACAGAGGGGTTGGCCGTCAGGTTGATCGAGCGGGCCGTAGCTTTGCGCGTAACTCAACCGGCGGTGTCCCGGCAGATATTGCGCACAATCGAAGGCGCTCCGCTGCGAGTGGCCGAAATCAATCTGGTCGAACGCATCGGCCAAGGCTGGGCCGATTTCGATTCAGTCGCGCTGGCGCTCGAAACCCGCGACACGTTGAGGAAGGGCGCGGGCGACGAGCTTTACGGTTTGATCAAACAAGGCGGATATGCGGCGGGCGTCGCAGCGGCGATCTTGGAGGATGAGCGCGAATGGAAAAGCATGCTCGAAGGTAACGACATAAAGACTCAACTGGCGCTGCTCGCCGGCGCTCGATACCTGCGAGACAAATTACCGGTTGAACTCGTCAGCAGACTGTTCAAATCCACGAACCGCGAACTCGCCAAAGCCGCCGAGAGCTATCTCGAAGTCGAAGACAGCCCCGAAGCGCGTAAACTGGTTCTCGCGCGACATCCAGGCGAGGCCCGCGTACTCGGCGACCTCACAGCCATCAGTAATGACGACGACAATATTAAAAGCACCAGGAAGGGAGAGGATACGCTGCGCAAAGAGATGCGGAGCCGAAACGCTCCGGAAGCGATCTACGCGGTTTTTCAGACGTATTTACCGGGAAACGCCGACTGCGTAGTCATTCGCGTTCGCGGCGGAAAGGCTGAGATGAGCGTCCAAGAGTCCGTGGAGCGTAGAAACGTCCGCTTGCTGACCGACGGCGAATTCGAAGAATTGAGGAGCCTGACCTCGCGACAGGAAATTGAAGACCTCGGCCCTGAAAGTTACTTCGTGGGCAGCGAAAAAGCCGGGTGGAAATACGAATATTTACGCCTGACGAAAGAAGGCGGTCGCAGAATCGTTCTCGACGACCTGCGGCGCGCGCCGAAAAATCCGACGCCGCACGAAGAGCTTTCCGGCCTCTTTTATCGCTTGAGCAGGTCCGGCGAATTCGCCGCGCGTTATACCATCGAGGACAAAATTCCCGGCGTCGAAGTGGTCTTAGCCGACAAGAATCAATCAGTGTTAAAGGTGTGCGCGGAAGGAGGAGAGATTCGGGCGTTGATCGAAGAAAAAGGCGCCGAATACAAACGGGGCGGCGCGAAAGCGCCGCCGGAATGGCGCGAGTTTTCATCGGGCAGGCCCGGCGAGGTGAAGGACGAGCCGTCTGCCTGCCGCAAACTGGACGCGCCTTTATCGGCCCCGGAAAACGCGACCGTCATTCGTCCGAGTCCGTTCGGCTGGCGGGCGCAATCTGACGGAGCTTTGTATTACATAAAATATGGCGAGGACCCTGGCATAGGGAAGGCAGAGCCGGGAACGGAACCGGTCAAAATCGCAAGTGGAATTTACTACAACCCGGTCGTTACTCCTGACGGCAAATGGCTCGTGGTGGTTAAATTGGCCCATGACGCAGGGAAAAACCTCTGGCAATTGACCCGCCGCAATCTGAAAAGCGGCGAGGAATTTGTTGTCGCCGATCTGCAGAACACGTCCGGCTACAGGCTGGTCTATGTCCCCGCGCACGCCAAAGTTCTGGCGTTGAACTTTGGCGTTTACGGCAAGGTCAATCAGACCTATCTGCTCGATCCTGAGACTGGAACGGTTCAACGGGTGAAGGGGGAATTCAGCCCTTTGACCGACGACGTTTCACGCGCGCCGCAATCCGCAGGCGGGCCGAATCTGTTCTGGACCGCCATTTACGATTCGGAGAAAGAGGCGACGAAATTTGGGCGATACGACTTTAAAAATTTCGTCTTCACTTCCCTGCTGGAGTTTCCTGAACTGGAATTGAATACCGACGACATCTGGGTCGACGCGGCCAGTAGTAAAATCTGGTTCGCCTATAAAGGACATCTGCTGCGATTGCCGCTGCCGGCGCGACCGAATTGAGAGAGGGAACTTTTATGCGTCTTCTTCGACCGACGGCGATCATCGTCGCTTTTCTTTTCATCGCATTCTCGGCCTCGCCGTCGCTGCTTTCGCAACCGGCGCCGAAGCCGTCTCAGCCGATACAGCCCGCGCCGCCGAAGCGCCAGACCAGGCGGCCGCAGCGCTCCGAAGCTCTGGCCCCGGCGATCAGCGATTTGTTGAAGCTCGATCCGCTCGCGCCAAAATCGCTCAGCGAAAAGAATTCTGGAACCGCGAGCGCTTCATCGGAAGAGGAAACCAAACCGCCCGACGACGCGCCGATCAAAGAGTTGATCGCTTACTGGAGGCGGAATCATGGCTCAAACTACCCGAAGCCATCCGACAAAGTCCGCCAACGTCTGCTCGAAGCGTGTGAAGATCGCCCGATATTGACGCTTGGTCTGATGGAGCTTCTGCCTGAAACTACGGACACGCACGACCGCTTGTACAAGCTCATCGAAGAGGATGTGGTGGACGATTATGATTTGAGGGGCTTTCTCCGACGGTGGCTACAGCATAACAGCCGATACTTTCGCAGCGACTTGATCGCGGCGGCGCGCGGAGAGCTTGGGAGTCAACTACTCCATCTAAGCGCGAGGACGCGCTGTAGATGGAGCTTGCGGTTTCAGGTTTCGTGCTTGACGCTTCTTTTCAGAAGAACGAACCGCTTCGGGCCGGTTGACTCCCTTCCACGGATATTCGCAGAAGTAGC
>DATEMG010000040.1:0-2207 GCA_035275805.1 Blastocatellia bacterium | reverse complement strand
ATCCTTGCCTGCTAGCATCGGTCAGTCGGTCATTGGCGGAATCCCCGCAGGCAAGGATGCCTGCGCTCCCAGGCAGCATTTTCCGAGGAGAAAAAGTTGTTATCGAAATTTGCGCTCTCGTCGCTCCTATGCGCCTTGTGTATCGTTTCGGATATCCATGCGCAACAATCCGGCGCCGCGCAATTGCAGCGTTACTCGCAGGAAGGCGAAAAGGCGCTAGCCGCCGGTCGTTATGACGAAGCCGCTCAAGCATTCGAAAAGTTGCGCGAACTGGCCCCGGCCATGGCCGAAGCGCATGCCCGTTTGGGGTTGATCTACTTTCAACAAGGCAGGTTTGAACAGGCTGTGACATCGTTGCGGCAGGCGATCAAACTGAAACCAACTCTGCCGAACACTGAGCTGTTGCTAGCGATGGCGTTGTCTGAATTGGGGCGATACCGGGAAGCGGCGCCAGCCCTGGAGAAGGGATTCAAGCGCGCGACCGATCCTGCGCTGAAGCGCGCGAGCGGGTTGCAGTTGCAGCGCGCCTATACCGGTTTGCGGCAGGATGACAATGCAGTCGAAGTCGCGTTGGAATTGACCAGGCTCTATCCCAAAGACCCCGAAACGCTCTATCACGCCGGGCGCCTGTTCGCGAACTACGCGTATCTTTCGACCGTGAAGCTCTCCGAGGTCGCGCCTGATTCGCTCTGGCTGCATCTGGCGGCGGGTGAAGCCTACGAGAGCCAGGGGCGGCTTGAGGCCGCGATTCGGGAATACAATGAGGTTTTGTCGATCCAGACGAATCGTCCCGGCGTTCATTACCGCATCGGGCGGGCGCTGCTCGCGCGCGCGAAACAATCCACGGACGACGCCGCCTCGGAGCCTGAAGCCTTGAGAGAGTTCGAGCAGGAGCTGCGACTCGATCCGACCAACGCCAACGCGGCTTACGAAGCCGGTGAAATCCATCGCAAGTCGGCGCGGTTCGATCGCGCGGCGGAGCTGTTTTCGCAGGCTGTCAAATATTATCCGGATTTTGTAGAGGCGTTGGTCGCGCTCGGACGGACGCTGGTGAGTTTGGGCAAGGCTGAACAGGCGCTCGCGCCGCTGGGTAAAGCTGTTGCGCTCGACGCGGCGAACGAGGTGGCGTGGTTTCAACTCGCCCAGGCGCAACGGGCGCTCGGTAACGCGGCGGAGCAGCAGAAGGCGGTGGCGGAGTTTCAGCGGCTGCGCGATTTGAAGCGCCAGGCGGAGATTAACGTCTTGACGCGACAGGAGGTGACCAAACAATCGCTGGACGCAAAACCTCCGCAGGAATGAATCTGGAAGACCAAATGACAGACAAAAGGTTATCTGTGACACAGATCATCTTATAATCTTGTTTTTATATAGACAGTTGGCATATTATCCGCCCCCTATTCAAAATCAAAAACAGGGAAAGAAATCATAATGAGCGGTAAAGCGTTAAGGCTGATTCAGCCCTTTTCGAAGCGTGATCAGGTTGTGGCCTCATTCAAGGAAGCGATTCTGAGCGGGATCATTCAACCCGGCGAGGCGATCGTCGAGAGCAAGATCGCACAGCAGTTGGGCGCAGGCATCCCGTTGATACGCGAAGCTCTGATCGAACTGGAACATCAGGGGTACGTGCAGAAAGTTCCTTACAAGGGCACGACCGTCACCAAACTGGAGCGGGGCGATGTGGAGAAGATCTTCCGCCTGCGCACGGAGCTGGAATCGCTGGCCGTCGAGTGGGCGAAGGAGAACGTGACGCCCGAAGACATCGAGTACCTGCGCGGCGTCACGCTGAAGATGAAGGCGGCGGCGCAGACGCTAGACCTCGATCAGTTTTACCAAAACGACCTGGCCTTCCATCGCAAGATCTGGGAGGTTTCCGGCAACGAGTACCTGGTCGATTGCCTGGAGCGAATCGTGGCGCCGCTGTTCGCCTTCTTCTTGATGAAGGACCGCCGCCCGGGCGAGTCCTATCTGGTCAGCGCCGCGCAGCACGAAAAGATAGTCGAAGCGCTGCCCCGGCTGAGCGGGGCAAAGTTGCGGTCGCTGATGAGAAATTCGGTTTCAGAATGGAAGACCGAGATTTTCAACGCGGTGCTGCCGCGCGAGTCTAAATATAAATAGAAGACCGCCGGTATTTCCCATCTGTTGCTGGGATGTAATCCGACGCTAATTTGATGATCCGTTGCTGGGATGTAATCCGAACCTGATTCGAC
>DATEMG010000039.1:0-11697 GCA_035275805.1 Blastocatellia bacterium | reverse complement strand
GGAGCTGGTGAAAGCGGAATACCCACCCCTGCTCGGCAATTGCGGCGCGACTTCGGTGTCGTAACTGAAGCGCAGCCCATCGCTCGGCGTGAGCGGCGCATAGAAGGCCGTCACGCCGACGGTCGTGGCGCGGCGCGCGTTTTCATCCAGGATCGTCATGACTTCGGCGCGCACGGAGGATTGCCAGCCTTCCGCCAGAATCGCATAGCCAAAGACCGCGAGCGACGCGACCGCCGCGATCGCCGGCGCCGTCCACCACAACCAGATTCTCTTCTTCCGCCGCGCGAGCAACACGTAATTCACCGGCCCTATTACGACCGCGAACGACAGCATCAACAGAAACAACCCGCGAACCGGCGTCCCCACATCTTCAACGACTGGAAAATTTCGATTGATGGCGTCGACGTTCCAGTAAGCGCCCATACTCTGCGGATGCGAATCGCTCCAGAATTCAATGATTCGCTCCCATTGCGAACCGGCGATCCGGCTCGCGTCCACGTCGCCGCACACTATTACCATGCCGTACCCGACAAAATAATGGCGCAGGTCGTTCTTGCCCGGCTTGTAGCCCGGCGCGGTCGTCAGGGCGGGCTTCTCCGGGACCTCCTTCGCAATCGCTTGACCTGTCTCTTCCCCCACTTCATCCGAAGGCGCCAGAGGCGGAGGCTGCGCGCTGATCCAGCTCAGGCGCGATTGCCATTGCTGAGGCGCTGTCCATTGGCCGAAGACCAGCAATACGCCGCCGCATTCGACGTAACGCCACAATGCGTCCTGAACCGGCGCCGGCGCCGAGCGCAGATCGTCGCCGGTCACAACCACTCCGTTATAACCTGAATAGCTGAGCCAGCTAACGCTCCATTCGGTTAAAGGCCGGCCGGATGACGCCGCGACGGTGCGAGTGCGGGTGAAAGAAACGCCCGTTTGCGTGTTTTCAACAGTCTCACCCATATTGCCCAGAACTCCCGCCTGGTTGAGCGCGCCGCTTTTGTCCACGCCCTGGCTGCTCAACAGCCAAATCATTTCATTCGATCCGTAACGGCCGCTCGATCCGTAGTAGGCTGCCGACATGGACAGAGCCGCCAGGGTGAGGGGAACGATTTCATCCTGCCGACGCCCGTCAATCCTAACCGCCATGCCGGAGCCATTCATCGGCAAAGGCGGTTGGAACAATGAAACAGTCACTGTCGCGTACGCCGCGACCTCGACCGTGCGAGCCATCTCGCGAATCGCAGTATCATAAGCCGAATATGACTGGCCGGGGATGATCAAAGTCACTTGATGCGCCCGCGTGGCCGAACGGTTGGTAATCGTCGCTCGATACTCCACGTACCCATCCCCTCCAAAGTCGCCGGAAACGGTCTCGACCTTCACTGAAATGTCGCCGTAATCGGCCGCCGACACAACGGGGGTTAAAAACAACGCGATGATGACGGAAGCCAGGAATGAGAGACGCAATTTGGAACTGCAGCCGAGGTTATTTTTCATAGCTTTGATTCATCGTGTTTCGATTTCAACATCACTGGGCAATTTGATCCCGGTTTCGTCTATACGCTCGATCAGCCTCGCGATGATCAAGCGCGAGTCAACGCCGTCGAACCGCGCTTTGTAATTCAGGACCAGCCTGTGATTGAGCGTGGGGGTGGCGACGACCTTCACGTCGTCAAAGCCGACGGTCGGGCGGCCAGAGAGCAAGGCGTAAGCCCGCGCGGCTTCGGCCATGGCGATCGCGGCGCGCGGCGAAGCGCCGTAAGCGACGTAATCGCGCACGTCGTCAATCGCCTCGTCCGAATCGGCGTGCGTCGCGGCCACCAGGCGCGAGACGTAGCGCGACACGGGCTTCGGCAGAAAGACACGGTCCATCGCGGAGAAAAGCCGCCCAAGCTCTTCGCCACTCATCACGAACTCGGGCGCGGGGGGCTCGCCCCGCCGCCGCGTGGAGATGATCCGGTCGAGCGTTTCGACGTCGGCGCCTGTCACGTTGAGCTTGAAGAGAAAGCGGTCGAGTTGCGCTTCGGGCAGCGGGTATGTGCCTTCGAGTTCGATGGGGTTTTGCGAGGCGAGCACGAAGAAGGGGTCTGGCAGCGGGCGGGTCGAGCCGAGAAGCGTCACGGCGCGCTCCTGCATCGCTTCGAGCAACGCCGATTGTGTCTTCGGCGAGGCGCGGTTGATCTCGTCGGCGAGCAACAGGTTGGTGAAGACCGGGCCGGGGTGGAACTCCATCGCGCGGCGGCCGTCATGATTTTCCTGAAGGATGTGCGCGCCCAGAATGTCGCTCGGCATCAGGTCGGGCGTGAACTGCACGCGATTGAATTGCAGGTTGAACAGACCGCCGAGGGCCTTGACCAGGGCCGTCTTTCCAACTCCGGGCAACCCTTCGAGCAGAATGTGCCCCCGGCTCAGAACGCCGGCGAACACAAGACGATGAAGTTCGGATCGGCCAAGCAGAATGCGGTCGAGTTCGGCCAAGGCCCTGTTAGCAAGCTCGACCGCCGGTTTGATTTCTTCAGGTTGCAGGATCGTTTCCGTCATATATCATTTATGCGCTGACGAAAAATTTTGGGGTGTGGGTGTTTCTATTTCTATTTTCCATATTGCATTTGTCATTTGTCATTGCGATCTCTGCACGGTTCCGGCAATGACAAATGCAATATGGAAAATGCAAAATGTTTATTTTGATTGTGGCCTGTCAAAATAACGTCTCACCGCGCCCCGGTGGCGGGGCAGTATAGTTTGCGTGTAGGCCGAGCCGCCGCTCGAGGCCGCGCTGTTCAACGCGCCGTGCGCCGCGACGCCGCCCGTATCCACCGTCGGCGCGCTCGCGCTCAGGCCGACGAGCTGGCTGTCATTCAACCCGGCGACAGACGAAGGCGGCAGAATCTTCTCCTTGAACCTCGCATCTTTCTCGCCCGAGCCGTCGGTCCAGGTCATCGCCGCGTCTCCGCGCCCGCGATCAAGGCCGCCCTTGCCCCCATACCACTGGAGGGTGGCCTCGTCGACAGACATCTTCTCGGCATTCTCTTTCAGAAACCTGGCCAGGCCGGAATTGTCGCGGCGGTTGGCCTGCGCGCCGCCTTTGAGCGAGTTCGGATTGATCCTCTCGAGCTGGCCGAACTGGCCGGATTGGCTCAATTTTGAGAGTTTCTGATTGAGCGCGGATTTACCCTGACTAAGCGCCTTCGAGAGGTCTTTGAGTTGTTCCGCCTTGAGTAATCCCGACTTGATGGCCTCCAGGGTTTCGGGCGATAAATCGCCGGCGAGCGATTCGTTTTCTTTGACCGCTTCCCGCGCCATTTCGCCGAGCGTCCGCATCGCTTCGGTCATCGTCTTCGAATCGAGTTGATCGGCGCCCGCCGTCAGACCTTCTGCCAGGGCCTCGGCTCTAGCCAATCGCTCCTGCCTGGCGTTGGCGGTTTCGGCGGCTTCTTTGGCGGCTTTTTCGACCGCGTCGTTCAAATGATCCAGAGCCTCCCATGTTTTGGCCGGGTCTTCGCCCGAAGCCTCCCGGCCGAGCTGATCGAGCATCTGTTCGAGGGCTTCGGCCTTGGCCTCTTCGATGACTTGAGCCTCCTTCAACGCTTCGATTTGAGCCGACAGGTTTTCGACTTCGCGGCTGACGTCCATCGGGCGGGCGGCATTGATCGCCGCGAATCGGACCGGCGCGAGAAGGCTGATGAGGACGAACGCGAACGAGGCCGCCAGCATTCCGAATGCGCGAGCTTTCCGCCAACGCAACCTCGGCAATATGACATCGGGGACCCGCCAGGTCCCCAGGTCGGCGTCGGCGCCGGCCATCAACAGCCCGCCGCAATCATTCCTGCTGTCGAGCATAGCGCGCACGGAGTCTCGAGACGGCAATCGCCTTTTCGAAACAAAGGCGGCGGCGATGACGGCTACGGCGATCCCGGTCGCGCCCCACAACAACCGACCGCGGGGCGTGGCCGAAGCCGCGCGAAGAACCAGCGCGACGGCGCCCCAGATGAAAAACCAGATCGTTACGAACGCCAACGACTGTCTGAACGCGAGCAGCAGCGACAGTTTGCGAATGAACCGGTGAATGGATTGATCGTGACTGGCCGAATTTGATTGAGGATTCATTTATCGCTCCTGCGGATGATCAACCACGAAGAAACCAAGGGCGCGAAGATTTTTCCCACGCCCCAGCATATCAGACAGCATCGGCTATCCTCTACGAATTTTTTGCGCCGCCGGTTCAAATTTAGACGCCCGCGCGCGGCGTTGGTTCCTCAAACTTCACGCCCGCAGCATTTCAACTTTGCGTAAACCCGGCGCGATGCCGTATCGTAGCGGCGCTCGGGCCCCTTCGAGTTAAAACGTCCGATTCAATACCGGAGGGGAATCTATGCTGATAGCGAATCTTGTTATGCTCTTGGGCTTGTTCGGCGCTCTAAACAACGCCCGCGTTTCAACCGGCGACGCGGTCGAATACCGTCTGCTGGCCACGAACAAAACTTCGACAATGGAGAAAGAGATGAACCAGGCCGCCGCCGAAGGCTTTCGTTTCGGAGGCGCGATGGGCGGCGAAACTGCGGTTGGCGGCGCCGAGATGGTGGTCATAATGTGGCGCAAGCCCGACGCCGACGCCCCGCGTTATGATTATAGGCTGCTGGCCACGAACAAGACTTCGACGATGCAGAAGGAATTGAGCGGGGCTGGCGAGGCGGGTTTTCTTTACGCAGGCCAGACGGTCTATAACTCAGCGTTCGGCGGGCGCGAAGTGGTTGTCATCCTCGAACGCTCGAAGGGCGAAAAGACGGCTTATGAATACAGGCTGCTGGCCACAAACAAGACTTCGACGATGCAGAATGAGATGAGCGAAGCCTCGCGCGCCGGATATGTGTTTTGCGGAATGACCGTCGCGGAAACTTCTTTCGGCGGACGCGAAGTGGTTTCGATCATGCGCAAGCAAGTGGGCAAGGAATTAAGATAGAATTCGAGAAACAGAATTTCAGCCACGAATGAACACGAATGATCACGAATCAACATCAGTTCCCTGATAGGCTATTTGTCTCTTTCGCCGTTTCCATTCGCGCCCATTCGTGTTCATTCGTGGCTGGAAACGTTTTCTTGAGGGTTATAGATGGGCGATTTCGAGATGATCCGCCGACAACTCAATGAGCGGCTCGCGCCGCCGCGCCACATAACAATCGAGCCTGAACGTGTCCCGCAAGCCGCGGTCTCGCTGATCCTGCGCGAAGCGCAAGGCTCGGCGCAGGCGCTGATCATCAAACGCGCCGAGCGCCCCGGCGACCACTGGTCGGGGCATCTCGCGCTGCCGGGCGGGCGCGCGCAGGTCGAAGACAGAGATTTGATCGCCACGGCGGCGCGCGAAACTTACGAAGAGGTCGGAATCGATTTGCTCGACGGCGGCGAGTTTATCGGCCAGTTGGAAATTCTGACTCCGACGAACGCTCGCCTGCCACGACTGGAGATCGCGCCGTTCGTCGCCGTCGCGCCTCCTGAATTCACGATGAAACTGAACGGTGAGGTCGCCCGCGCCTTCTGGATTTCGGTCGCCGACTTGAAGCGTGAGGGCCGGTCGAGCTTTTTTTCAACGCCCCTGGACGGCGTGGTCAACAAATGGCCGGCCTACCCTTCCGCAGGGGGGCCGATCTGGGGAATCACGGAACGGATTCTCACCAATTTCCTTTCACTACTGGATTGAACGGAGGCGCCGCTCGCTACCGCTCGCGGTACTGACGCAACTTCCTTTCGCTGCTGGATAGATCTAAATGAACGATCAAAACACTCCACGCCTGATTCGACATTTCGGACCGCTGCAAGCCACGGCGTTGAACATGTCCAATATGATCGGCATCGGGCCGTTCCTGACCATTCCGCTACTGATGTCGGCGCTGGGCGGGCCGCAGGCGATGTTGGGCTGGCTGGTCGCGCTGCTGATCGTCATCCCCGACGGCATGGTATGGAGCGAGCTCGGCGCGGCGATGCCCGGCTCAGGCGGCTCATACGTATACCTTCGCGAAGGCTTCGGGCGCGAGAAATTCGGGCGATTGATGGCTTTCCTCTTCATCTGGCAGTTCATCATCAGCGGGCCGTTGGAGATCGCTTCGGGTTACATTGGATTCGCGCAATATCTGGATTACATCTGGAAGGCGCCTCAGTTCACGACGGCGATCGGTGGGGTGTCCATCAACATCTACTGCGTGGCGATAGTCATCGGCCTGATCAACATCGCGCTGCTTTACCGTCAGATCACGCACGTCGGCAAGATCACCGTCAGTCTCTGGATCGGATCGCTGCTCACGACCGGCGCTGTGATCCTGACCGGCGCGGCGAATTTCGATCCGAAGATCGCTTTCGATTTTCCGCCCGGCGCGTTCAACTTCTCGACCGGATTTCTGTTCGGACTCGGCGCGGCCTCGCGGATCGGTGTCTACGATTACCTGGGCTATTACGACGTCTGCTACATCGGCGACGAGGTCAAGAATCCCGGACGGACGATCCCGCGCTCGATCATCATCAGCGTGATCGCGGTCGCGGCCATCTACGTCGCGATCAACCTTTCGATCATCGGCATAGTTCCGTGGCGCGAATTCACCGCCGAGGGCAATCAATCCGCAAAATTCATCGTGTCGCTGATGATGGAGAAAGTTTACGGATCGAAGGTGGCGACGATCCTGACAGTGATGATCCTGTGGACGGCGCTCGGGTCGTGTTTCGCGCTGCTGCTCGGATATTCGCGCATCCCGTTCGCCGCGGCGCGCGACGGATACTTTTTCAACGTCTTCAGCCGCCTCCACCCGAAGCATAAATTCCCTCACCTCTCGCTTCTGGTGATCGGGGTCGTCGCGATCATCTGCAGCTTCTTCTCGTTGGGATTCGTGATTGACGTTCTGATTGCGACCAGGATCATTGTACAATTCGTCGGCCAGATCTTCGCCGTGGCCTTGCTGCGAAAGAACTCGCCGAAGATGGAGCGTCCGTATCGCATCTGGCTATACCCGGCGCCCAGCCTGATCGCGCTCGCCGGATGGTCGTTCATATACTTGACTCTTGATCTTAACATCATAATATTCAGTCTGGTCGCGCTGGCCGCTGGCGTGGTCAGTTTCCTGGCCTGGTCGCGTAGCGAATCGAAATGGCCGTTCAAAGCCCCGTCGCCTATACCAAATCGTTAATGCCACTACCGAAATCAGGGCGTTTTGGGCTGGCGGTTTGCGCACAAGCCGCGAGGCGATCATGTTAAGCCTATGGTAATCAGTGGATTGCCCATAATGGCCGGCTGAATGAGAAATGGCACGGACGTTGCGAATAAGCGCGGTGTAGTAAACGAAACGACCAGATCTGAGAGTTGAATCAGCGATCCTTATCAATGAGAACTCTCTGTTATGATCGTCGCCGCTTGGCTTCAGTAAGCGGCAACTAAAAAGAGGAGGAGAGCGCGGCTATCCCCTTGCCGGAATTTAGGTAGAACATATTGAAGAAAAGGGGTAAACATATGATGAAAGCACTCAAGTACATCACACTCACTATGTTGATCAATTCAGCCCTTGCGCTTGGCGGTTTGGCTCAACCTGACATTCAGTGGTCGCTTCAAAAGGATAAAAGAAAAGAGCCTGAGCGCCCCGTCGAAAAGAAGAAAAATGACGACCGGGGCGGCGATAAGCGGGACGAGGGCGGAAAGAAAGGCAAGAAGCCCTAAGGATTATAGCAGAACGTTTTTTTGAGATATTTCTCTCTCCTTACCTTTTACTCAATTGACCCGTCGTTGGCGACAACGGCGGGTTATTTTTTGGCATTTTATACCCATTGATACGGGTTGCTATCTGATTGCAAAAAGTGGCCTTTTCTGTGTCTCTCATAATTCTAATATCACGCAATATCAACATGTAGTAGTGACGTTTTTGGCTACAGGTCATTGGACCAGTTCCGACGCCTTCGCCTCCTCCATCTGTCTCGCCATCTGGAACTCTTCCATCTTCCGAATCGCACTCACCTTATGCTCTGCCTGCGGGTGCGCGTATCTCAAAACCATTTGAATCTTGCTATGCCCGAGCAGCGCCGCCAGCGTCACCAGATCGACGCCGGCTTCCGCGGCCCGAGTCGCGAAAGTGTGGCGCAGGTCGTAGAGACGAAATAAAACGCTCGAATCCTTCAGCGCCTTTCTGTGCAGGTAGTTCACCCTGCCCATCGGCTTCGACGGGTCGTCTTCGCGCGGAAAGACGTAATCCCCCTCGATCGTCTGAAGCCTGTTTTTAAGCAGATCCGCCGCGCGCCTAGTCAACGGCAGCGTTCGCCGCGCCGCTTTGGTTTTGCCGCGAGGGTTGAATATGTGGCGGTCTTCAAGGTTCACACTCTCGACCCGCAGCCTGTAGAGCTCTTCCGGCCGCATGCCTGTTTCCAACATCAACACGGCAATGTCATGCAACGGCTGCGGACAGACGGCGAGATATAAGCGCTCTTCCTCGAAGTTCAACACCCGCATTTTCTCGTTGCTCACAGGAAGGAACTTGACGCGAGACACGGGATTTCTCGCCACCACATCGAGCGCGACGAAGTAAGAGAACATCGCCCGCATACAGGCCAGATCGGCATTAACCGTCGCCGGCTTGAGCGGCCTGCCGTGAATTCCCTGCTTCAGCCGCGCGGTTTTATACCGCTCTATCTCTTCCGGCGTGATCGCGTTCAACTTCTTCGCGCCGAATGTGGAGATGAGCGGCTTCGAGGCGTTCGTATATTGCCTGGTCGTGTTCGGGTGTTCGGCGTGGTGCTGGCGGGAGTATTCAAGAAAAACCGCCATCGCGTCTTTGAAGAGCGGCGCCGCCTTCTGGCGCTTGATGTTGTAGGTTCCCTCTATCACATCGAGCCTGGCCTTAGACGCGATCCCCTCGGCGTCGCGCCGGTTCCTGGTCTTCGTCGAGGCGGCATACGCCACACCGTCATAAACGAACTTATACCACCAGAATTTTGAATCCTTGCGCTTGTAGAGGTGCATAGGCTATTCGGTCAAATGAGTACCGCTTTGATGGGTGCTCTATCTTTCATCTCTTCGCTCCAATATTTTCTTCATTTCGGTTTCTACGCGCCGCTTAAATTTCACCCAAAATATTTGCATTGCAATTACGGTTATCGAGATGAATACAAGATTCGCAATGAGAGCATAGATGCTTTTATCTCTGGCTGACTGCCGCTCTACGTATGTATTCAAATCCGCAAGCTCTAAATCCTTTCCTGCAACAGTTAGACTTGGGGACTGAGGGCCACTTGTGGCCAATTTCACTCGGTAAGCGGTTTTTTCTCTTGATGACAACTTAGTTGCTGAGCAAATGATGTCCGCGCCCCTCTGCTTGCAATCGAATTGATGCAAAGGTGAGGGAGATTGAGCGGTGACGCCAAAAAACTTTGTACTCTCGGGGTACCTAATGGCCACTTCTGCGGATTCAAGGTAGGGGCCTTCGACTGGCGTAAACTCAATCACATTGCTGTAGAGAAGCGAAACCGGCTCGTCCCCAATTCGGCATGATAAATTTGGAATTACATCAGATGCGGCAGGATTCGCTATCACCACAGACGTTAAGTTATAAGCGAGAACTGTTGATTGAGGACGGTTCATCCAGTATGTGAAGACCGCGCCTCCGAGCCCGCCAAACGACATCCCGATGATGAGCGGGGCAACCGAGAAAAAACGAGAAGGCGACTTTTGCTTGTCTTTGTCCTGATTCTTATCTTCATTGCTCATCTATAGAAGCCTCCTGAATGGTTGGCGTTCACGGGTTATCGGCGATCACTTCGCTCTTCCCTTCTTCGCGCCATGCTCGCGGCCGTTCAAATAGCTTTCGATCTCTGTGACTCTGTACTTGATTCTTCGCCCTGTGCGGAGGAACGGAATGCGCGGCGTTTTTTCGTTCCGCCAGCGCCACAGCGTATCAGTGCTCAAGTTAAGCATCTCTGCCGCCCGCGCCTCAGTGATCAACTGACTGGGCGACACGACGCGCGCCAGCCGGTCTTCGATCTGTTTGCAGCGAAAGTCTTGCTGTTCTAGTCGCTCGATGAGTTGCGCGACGACTCCCTCAAGGATGGCGATCTTGCCGATCAATTCGGCTGTCGCCCTGTCCGCAAGTGGCGATTTGCCGCGCCGCGGCTTCGGTTTCTTTTTGTCGGGTTTCTCGTCGGTCATAGGTCAACGAGTATCTTGAAGAGCAACGCGCGTTGCTCTTCTGTTAGCTCCGAATTCTGCGTTTCGCGTATAAGCGCCAGTTTTAGTGATCTATATTCGGTTTCTAGCCCCAGCTTGCCTGACGAAACAGCGAATGCCTCCATGGCCTCTTCTCTGGTCATTTTGCCTATCTCTTCGGTCGTCATTTTCGCGCTTCCCTTCTTCGCTGGCTTTTCCTGATCTAAATATGCCTGCCATGATCCTTGGAAATTCTTGGCGCGCATGGCTTGCCTGGTAAGGTCCCACTTGTTCTGGACAAAATCAGAAAATTCGGCTTCCTCGCATTTCACGCCTTTGGCTAGAAGTTCCTGGCGCCATCTGTCAATAAATTCATTTGGTGGATCTGTCGTGTATGTCTCGGTCATTTCCCCGCCCCTTTCTTCTTCGCGGCTTTCTTCGTCGCCGGTCGGCCCGGTTTGCCGTAGACGGTCACATGCGCCAGCGCGCTTTCTTCGATCGCGTACTCTCTCCCCAGCTGATGCGCCTTCAAGGTTCCCTCGGCTATCAACGCTCGCACGCGGCGGACACTGACGCCAAGCCTCTCAGCCGCTTCGGTTGTATTCAGTAGTTTCATGGGTCGCTTTTATACTCAAGTGCGCCGGGCTCGGATTGGCGCGGGGTTGGAGAAGAGGCAGGTCGTTGCACTCAGAAAATTTGTAAAGTCATTATTTAGTTCGATAAAATCATTCGCATGGATATGAACAAGCTGTTAGAGAACCCGGATTTTGCTCTCGCCATGGAAAGAGGCAAAGTAACGTGGAATGCGTATCAAGAGTTCACGGCGACAGTCTCGATTCTACATTCTGATGTCGTCACATGTTCGGAACGATTAAATAAAGAGGGTGGTAGCCAATACTGGCGAAGAGCGCTTGTCCGTGCCTTCTTCGCAAAAGTTGAAGGCGTGATCCATTGCATGAAACGAATAGCGTATTCATGTCGATTCCAGCCTGGTGTGGAGTTTTCAGAAGGCGAGTTAATGTTCTTAACCGAAAAGACTTATCAGTTGAACGATAAAGGCGAAGTCTATGATCAGCGAATGCAAACATCGTTGAAAAGCAATATAAAGTTTGCTTTTAGAGCATATGCCCGTGCTCACTTAGTGGATTACAAACTCAATGTCGGGGATGACACATGGAACGATTTCAAAAATAGTCTTCTTGTTAGAGACCGGTTAACTCACCCGAAGGAAGTACGCAATCTTGAAGTGTCGGACGAGGAATTGAAGTCTCTTCAGAGAGCATTTGATTGGTTTTCAGAGTGTCAAGATAAAGTGTCAGCCCTGTCTGAACGTGCTCTTGAAAGCAAGTTAAGAGCCGAACTGCCCCCTGAACTAATGGCGCAACTGGATCAACTCCTTGAAAGAGTCAACTACTCCATCTAAGCGCGAGGACGCGCTGTAGATGGAGCTTGCGGTTTCAGGTTTCGTGCTTGACGCTTCTTTTCAGAAGAACGAACCGCTTCGGGCCGGTTGACTCCCTTCCACGGATATTCGCAGAAGTAGC